>CAZIFH010000141.1:0-4301 GCA_964539065.1 uncultured Candidatus Bathyarchaeia archaeon
TATTCTTCATGAAGTACTTCTAGTCTCTGAACAGAATTAAGATTGATGAAGACTTCACTTCTGTCTTCACGGCTTACGACTTGTGGTATAGGCTGAGCGATGGTTGATCTAAGAACGGTTGCTTTGCCTTCTGAAAGCCACAGACCTGGCGGTTCTCTAGAGACAGCGGCTAGTGTACCTTCGTACCCGTAGGACTGATCCAGAATAACATGAATTTTCCGTCCTAAGTGGCGTTCAAGTATTTGTAGAACTGAAGGTGGCGGCACAGTGCCTGACATCACTATTCAATAGAAAAATACGATAATAGGCAGATAAGCCTTTCTATCCCTTATGTGCCTAAAATGAAGTGAACCAATGATTTAGACTTAAGATTCAAAATTTTTATTTTTTCCACAAGAATTTTGCGCTAATCTTTTCTCTACAGAATGATATGAAAACCTAATCTTTTTGAACGAAGTAATGACAATATAATTGTGGATATACGGAGACAGATTATTGTATAGAGAAAACATGGATAAAGCAATTAGCAGATATTCATTACTTTTCACCTTTCCGTCATTCATGAAAATAGTTATCTACCTTTGTTTTCCGTGTTTAGCAACAGGTATTGAGGAGTTTATTTTTCGCTCTGTTTCTCTTGAGAGTTTAATATTTGGTATAGCTTTTGGAACACTACTTTTTCTGGCAACCTTATTGGCGAATTATTTTATAAGCAAAATAATTTTGAGAAATGATTTTATACTTACCGTGAGAAGATGCATGTCTTTCTCTCTGATTTCTAACATTATTATGTCTGTGTTTGTTTTTGTTGCAAATTTGGTGTCTTTTTGGTTTAATGACCTAAGTCTTTGGTTTAAAATTATATGCTTAAGTCTTTTCACTGTTATGTCTTTAAGTTTCCTTGTTTTTCACGTTCTTTCATTCAAAAAAACTTCTAGAATTATTTTAGGTTCAATACTACAACCATTGATTTTTCTGATTCTGCTTTCAATTAATCACTCAGGACTCGATGTTTCTAGTTTAATGTTTTATGTATTATTGGCAATTTTATGCGCCTTAATTGGTGTTAAAGCTTTTTTACTAAATATAAACGCTGTGGGCGTGAATATTTTAGGAATTCCATCGTTGACTCTAATAAAAGCTTTCCTTGCAAACTGGACTGTAGGTTTAGAAAAACCTTTTGAGGACATCCTTGAACAACTTAGCGAAAAACGAGAAATAACGGTATCCCTCATGGCATTTAAAGCGCAAAATAAGCTTAAAACAATTATAGTTGTCCCAAAGCTTCATGCTGGACCATTCAAGAACGTTGGAAGTAGCGCGATTCCTAGTTTGATCCAATCGTCTTTTGAAAAGAATTTTGGATGCATAGTTTCTGTCCCTCATGGAACTTCAGGTCACGAAGTTGATTTAGCCTCTCAAACACAAAATCAGAGGTTCCTTGAACAACTCATAAAAAACGCGAAATTCGACACGTTCGATAAGAAAGCTACACCTTTTATGACTGTCTGCATGGAAGGGGCAACAGCTGGCTGCCAGATTTTTGGAGACAGCGCATTAGTCACGTTGACGCTTGCACCTGAAACAATGGAGGATTTACCGCTCGAAATAGATGAAGCTATTCTTTTTGAAGCTAAAAGAAAAGGGCTTTCTTGGGCGATAACAATAGATGCCCATAACAGTATCCAAGGAATCTTTGATATTGAGAGAAGCATAGAACCTTTAAAGAATGCATCTAAAGCTGTAATCCAATATGCGTCTAATTATGAAAAAAAATGCTTCGAGGTAGGAGTGGCAAAAGTAAAACCTACTAAATTTGGTTTAAAAGAAGGGTTTGGACCCGGTGGAATCACTGTAACTGTGATAAGAGTCAATGGCAAGATAAACGCGTATGTTACTATTGACGGAAACAATATGGTGTCTGGGTTACGTGAAAAAATTCTTTTAAGTCTAGTTGAACTTGGCATAGATAATGGCGAAGTTTTTACGACTGACACTCATATGGTTAATGCAATAGTATTGAATAAACGAGGATACAATCCAATAGGTGAGGCAATAGAACACGAAATACTTATAGAAGAGATTAACAAGGCTGTGAAGGAGGCGCTAAAGAACCTTGAACCTGCAGAGTTTTCTTGGCAGCAAATAGTAGTTCAAGGAGTAAAAGTGGTAGGAGAAAAGCAGCTCGATAAACTTTCATTAACCGTTAATGAAGGTACAAAAATGGCTAAAAAAACTTCAGCGTTAATATTTCCTGTAGTAGGATTTTTATTAACATTTCTACTCTACATATTATGACCTTCGTTTCACTAGCAATAGAAAGACATAAAAATACCTAGACCTTCAATATGCTATTTAAAATAGAATGGATAAATTCAATTAATTCGATAGGAGGAAAACAGTATGGCTGAAGAAAAATCCGCAAATAAACCAGAAAAAAAATCTGTAAAAAAGACCGTTGAAAAATCTGATGTGAAGACAGAAGTAAAAACTGAGCAGAAAATTGCTGAAAAAACTGCCGAAAACCAAATTTTAATAGGCCAAAAGCCAGTGATGAGGTATGTTGTTGCTTGCCTTACTTCATTCAACGCCGGCTCTAAAAATGTCGTAGTGAAAGCTAGAGGAAAAGCTATCAGCAGAGCAGTTGACACGGCTGAGCTTCTTCGCCGCGTATTCATGAAGGACGTATTGGTCGAAAAAATCGAGATTGGTACAGAAGAACTTTCAAGACCCGACAGACCAAAATCCAATGTATCAACAATGGAGATTGTGTTGGCTAAAAAGTAAACAAATCATAGATAAATCCCAAATTTTTTAGCAAAAAAAGATTTTTAGAGTTGCATTTGCACATACAAAAATAATTTTGTTTTCGAATTAACACAATCCACTAAATAAATTCATCTTAATCTCGTTAGAACTTAGAAAGATTTTAGCAGTCTTGCAAATCTCTTTACAAAAATACGCTGATCTTCCAGTTTCATCAAGATTGAAAGCATTTTTCTTTCTCCTTTCTAAGATGCCCTCGCCTCTTGAACTATAGATTTAGATAGGAAGTTCCATGTTAGACAGTAAACTTAAGTCTTATTTTTTTAGGAGCAATTGGGTTTTCAAATCAAAAGGGCATCTCTCTTAAAACTGACAAGTTTACTGATGAATCAACATGAAGCTCAATACCATTGCAAAGATTATTTTTTACCTTTGCTCCAAATAACTGAATTATGCTTCCAGTTCTGATATCTTTTAGATCCAGATCCTTTACGTCCCAAAATACAACGGATATTACACCAGTTTCGTCAGCTAAGTCAAGTTTCTTCATTTTGCCTTCACTGCCATCTTCTCGAATAAAACTTGAGGCGGCAGAAATCTTGGATACAATGCCGATCACATTAACTTTTTTTATTTCCTTAGTTATTTCATCGATTTTTTTGTGAAAATATGATAATGGCGGAATCTCAGTTTTTTGTAAATCATCCTGAACAAGTCTGATGCTTCCTTTCGAACCTAAGTTAAGTTCTAGTTTTCCATTGCGTCCTTGACGCACATAGCCGTGCAAAAACTGTGCAGTTTGACCAAGTAAGTTTAGTGATTCAGCTACATCTGCATTATTACCCCACAAGATAACTTTTAAATTTCCAGTTTTGTCTGCAACGATAAGGGTTTTAAACCTTCCTTCCGTTTCTTCTGGCGTAATAAATTTTTTTAGAGAGCCAACGAAAATAATACGTGCTATAATTGTGACATCCCCAAGTCCAGAAATCAAATCCTTTATCGTTATCTTATCCATGAAGGGTATTTTTAATGATTTTACATGAAGATCTACGGCAACCGCTCTAGTTGCACTCTCAACTGTTAAAAACCCTTTAGATTCCTCAACTTTTGCTTTGATCATTTCCTGTAATTGCTCTTTTGTCATTTTTGGGTTAAGTCTAAGAATCTCTTTGATAAGGTTCTCAGCAGTCATTTTGGGTGCACTGACATATTATGATTTGATAAAAAATATTAAAATTATTTAATACAACACATTTTTATAATTGCTTCTCTAATATCTGTAACAAGCCTTCTGTGCACACAACCTTAAACGTTGAATCTTGATTTAAAAAGATTTAGGTGAATCAACCTTGAAAAATGTTTGTAAACTTTACGTTTTTTGTTAAGCTTGAAGGTCGTGAAGGTTCTTTTTCGCCGTAGATCATGTAAAGGAAGATGAGCGAAATAGCAATAAATGCTAATCCCATCAAAATCCAGATAATCATGTCGAAATAACTGCTAACAGTCATTTCCACTCCTCATTTATTTTATGT
>CAZIFH010000142.1:0-4130 GCA_964539065.1 uncultured Candidatus Bathyarchaeia archaeon
CTCTATATGTATTAATGGGTCGCCCTTTCTGATTGTAATTGGCTGCCTCTCATTGCTAAGGTTAACAAGCTCTAAAGCAAGTCTGCCTATAAAGCCGCTGTGAACCTTTGCTGCGTTAAGAAAAGAAAGACCTGCTCTGCCAAACTTGCTTTTCGCTGTCAAATGTGCTACATAGTCAGGGGGAGCAAATACAATTTCTTTGGATATTAAGTTCTTGTGTTCAAGATAGTTTAGGGTTGTCTCGTCCTTTACTGTAAGAATGTAGCCGTCACCGTCCAAAAGGCTCATGTCAAACGGGTAGATGCATTTATACTTCTCGATAAGCTCGACAAGTTTGTCTTTACCAATTATACACATTGTCTTTTCACCAGTAAACTACACAAAACTAATTAAACAATTGAACTGCTTAAAAAAGTAACGAAGAGTATTTAATCTTATATCATCACTTTTTCCATGTTTATTGCAGAAGCAACCACTTTTGTTGCAGTATTTTTCTGAAAAACAAAATTAAAATACACCTTTAAACCATAAAATGGAAAGCATCTGTATTAAATTTAGTTGACGTATAAACGGGTTAGGTTAGAGAGAAAGCGATAGAGCATCGTGAGTGCAAATATTAGAAGTTAGATATGTGGAGTCTATGACGTAACGAAGTGAAACATTAGATTTTTTGTGCGACAAATCTATCTATGTAAATTGTAGATGCAGAAAAAGATTAAAATCGTTCCTAAGCAAACGGGTATATAGGATGTTTAATTACTCTATTTAGTTAAAAAGATAGAAGATGTAGGTATGGAGTCCAGAATGTTTCCTTTAATCCAATTTTTAGGTATTTTGCTAATGGTTCTTGGTGCATTATTATTTATTGCACCTATAATCCTTGAGAAATTGCCCTCTTTAGAGAATATTCCTTGGATAATCCTTTACGTATACCGAAGCGACGGGTTTATCTTCATAACTTCACCGATTCTCATCATAATTAGTGTTCTCTCTATTCTTTGGTGGTTGCTTAGACGTTCAGGTACGCTTTAGGAAAATTTGTAAAAAAAGTGATTCTAGAAAGCACTATTGATGAAAGATAGAGTAAATGGATCTATCTCTTACATAATTGCTATACAGCAGAAGATGCAATTATCGCGTCGATAGAAATTGTTATGAGTTAAGGACTCTAGAGTAGGAATGGATGGATCACCATAAATGGAATGGATTGCGTTTCAATCTGTAAAGACAAAAAATCCTGAACCTGCTAACAGTATGGTTAAAATTATCTGTTGAACCCTTGAGGAGAGATAGGGATAAGAAATTGAAGAGACATATACACATTCACGCGAAAATCTTTTTTATTTTATAATTGAGGAACGAAAAAGAGTCTGACTTTCGTGACTTTCAATTAACTGATGTCTAGAAGTATAAAATGCAAGTTTATCCTGGCTACTAGAACGAAGTTGATGAAGTTTTTAGTGTTACGCTCGCTATCATTAAAATGAATATAGATTTAACAAAGAATCTTACATTTTTTTAAGAAAGCTCATCTTTGTATAAAACCGGAATCTGTGCTCTCGTTCGATAGTAAAGACCAAACGAGTCATATGGATTTGTTATTGTAAAACAAAGAAAGATTAAGATGCACTATGATGCCCAAGTTGTAGGTTTATAGCAAAACTTTTTTCGGTTAAAGTGGCTTGAACGCTCAATCGCCAAACGAATTTATGTAACCTTTATTACGGTAAACAAAGTGTTTTTCATCAACAATCATGGATTAACGTAGCAGATTTTAATGACAGTTTGTGATTAACACTTTACAAATCTCTGGAAAATCTTTTAATGATATTAGTCCTTTTAATAAAGGAGAGTAATCTTGAAAAGAGTTCTTGCATTTTGTGCCCATCCAGATGATGAAGTAATTGGAATAGGCGGAACCATCAGAAAACTTGTAAATCAAGGATTTGAAGTTAATGTTGTCACATTTGCAACAGGTAATGAAGGTTATTCGGACATAAAACTAAGAGACAAAATAGTTGAAATACGCCGGGAAGAACGAGAAATAGCAGGTAAAATACTCGGTATAAAAGCATATGAGACTTTTGACTATGAAGATTACAGCATACCAGCAAATAGTGAAACATACAAGATATGCATTAAGATGATCAGAAAGTATAAGCCAGATATTATTTTCGCTCATTACTGGTTAGATTATATGTCACACAAGGCTGTTGCAACTGTTGCAACTGAGGCTTGGTGGCAAGCTGGATGGGAATGCTCTCTAGAATTGGGAGAACCTTGGAAGGCGAAGGCTTTTTATTATTTTGAAGTTTTAGATATGCTTCCATACGTTACTCATATTGTTGATATAACAGACACATTAGGTGTTAAACTTCAAGCTATGAAAGCTTATGCTTCACAAATTGGCATAGTGCCTACGGTTTTGGAACGTATTCAAAGTTTAGCAATGCTGCGAGGTGCCACTGTAGGAATAAAGTATGGCGAAGCATTGTTGAAATCATCATTTATTCCACAAACAATAAAAGGAGTTGAAGAACTATAAAGCAGGGAGAAGGTTAATGGCTAAAATCCCGAAAAAAGAGTTTCAACAAAGGGTTACAAAAATTCAAGAAAAAATGGCAGAATGGAATATTGATGTCTTCTTAGCGTATGGTGATGAGTACAGGAAAGAAAACCTTAGGTACCTAACGAATTATTGGCCAATATTTGAGAGAGGTGCTGTAGTGATTCCACTACAAGGAGAACCGATCGTTCTGGGAGCACCTGAAGGAGAAGAAGTTGCAAAGGAGATGTCCGTATGGAAAGACATTAGGAACATTAAAGAGTTTGCTTGTGTAACTGTTCCTGAGGAAATTGACTATCAATTTGCGAAGTACACATCATTTTCTGACATAGCTAAGGAGATGTCTTCAAATAGGAAAATAAAAAAGGTTGGACTCGTAGGCATTGACGCCATGTCTGTAACATTATATCAAACTTTACAGAAGTCCTTCAAAGATGCTGAGATTGTTGATGCTAGTAAGATAGTTATTGATATGCGGCTAATTAAAAGTAGCAACGAAATTGAATGTTTAGCTGAAGCTTCTAGACTTGCTGACATTGGATACCAAGATCTGATGGAAATCTCAGTTCCAGGAAAAACGGAGCTTCAAGCGGCGGCATCCGCTGAGTTTGCCGCTAGAGAGGCAGGAGCCGAGCATATAGTTTTTATGGTTTTTGGCAGTGGAGTAAGAACTAATACAATTGTTGGAAGACCCACACGCAAAATTATTGAACGTGGCGATATGGTGATGGCTTCCCTTGCGGTTCAATATGAGGGATATGTAGCTACTGTAGAATTTCCGTTTGTAGCTGGCGGTAAACCTACGCGTCAACAAAAAAAGATCATAGACACATTAATCGTTGCAGAAAATAGAGGGCTTCAAAAGTTGAGGGCTGGAATCAAAGCAAAGGAGTTTGTTAGAGAAGTGAGAGGCTGTTACAAAGAGAAAGGCTTTGGAAAATATAGCGTTTATACACCTCTGCATGGTATCGGTCTTGCAGAAGCGGAATCTCCTTACCCAAATGAGAGAAGTGAGATGATTTTCAACTCAAACATGACTGTTAATGTGGATATTAGCCTTTTTGGGCATCCTGCAGGGTCAAATCGGTTAGAAGAGGGATTTATAATAACTGAGAAGGGGCCTCAACCTTTCTCTACATATATTAGAAAATTATGTCAAGAATGGCTCGAATCAATGTGACCTTTTAGAATGTGCCTAAATAATTTATTTACTTCTCAGAAATCTTGACTTTCGAACTGTAGAAATTGAAAAATATCGGTTATAAAATACATAGTTATTCAATACGAATCGCTTTTCCTGACGGGGTTCAGCGGGCAGTTTTTATTCTGGTTCAGAAGTGTTCTTATAACATTTTTGTTTGATTATGAGATTCTGCAGGTATTTTTTGGTTCAATCTACATCTTCAGATATCTCTATTTGATTAATGTATGAAATTAATTTTTTGCTTTGTGGATTAACTCGTTAGGTTTTTGGGTGGTTTTCTCTTTTTTCTGTTTTCTGTGTCTCTTTGTTTAGAGGTCTATAAGCGTATTGCAGATGTATGCTTTTGCCGTGAGTTCTTTT
>CAZIFH010000143.1:0-3154 GCA_964539065.1 uncultured Candidatus Bathyarchaeia archaeon
CATTTGTTTCGTATTCTCATCACTGTTTGCTCTGCCATTGGTCGGGGAGGTTGATATAATATGGGCAGCAAACCCGGATGTTGTAGCATTGGTTCCTGCTCTAGTCTTTGGTGGTGTTAAGAGGAAACATGTAACCGCCAACGTAGACGATTTGGCCATCGAAGACCTATACGACCTTAATTTAATTAAGAGGAATACTATCTTAGCTGATTTCGTTGAGCTTCTAACAAGGTTTCTCTATGGTAAGATGAAAGCAGTTACACCAATCAGCCCTGGCTATGTGAATGCTATTGCTGAAAAGTACGGTGTATATAGAAAAAGGATACATGTTGTTCTTGGAGGGGTGGATTTGAGTATTTTTAAGCCAAGATTTTTAAATGCTTACCCTTCACCTAAAAAGGAGTTTACTGTCTTGTATAGTGGCGCTTTCTCTATTGCATATGATTTTGATCAGGTTTTGAAGGCTGCCAAGATTTTGGAAAAGAGTGGTAGCGACATCAAGTTTGTCTTACAGGGCAAAGGTGAGCTCGCTGAACGTATTAAGTCGAGGGTAAACGAGTTAGGGTTAAGGAATGTTATTGTTGTAGACAAGTTGCTTAGTCGAGAAGAAGTTGCTAAGCTACTGAGCGAAGCTAACGTGCTTATTCAGCCTTTAGGAGATTATGGGAAGCCCCACATGGGTGTTTCAACAAAACTTTATGAATATCAAGCCGCAGGCAAACCAATAATATGCTGTTCAACTGGTCAGCCAGCAGAGTATGTTAAGATGACTAATTCTGGAGTTGTTATTAAGTCTGGAGAGTATGAAGAACTAGCTAAAGCAGTGTTGTTTCTAAAGGATAATCCAAGCACTGCTAAGGAGATGGGGTCATCTGGAAGGCGATATGTTGAAAAGTACTTATCCATAAAGAGTGTTGGCGCGGAATTGGTAAGATTATTTCACGATATTGAAAATTAAAGCATCATAAATGAGAGTTCTTCAAGTTATTCCATACTTTGTTCCGGCCTATGCATTTGGAGGACCTGTAAGAGTATGCTACCAAATTTCAAAAGAACTGGTGAGGCGAGGGAATGAGGTTGATGTATTAACCTCAGATGCTAAGACTCTGAACTCACGACTAAAGTTGCCTTCGGTAACGAATATGAATGGAATTAATGTATATTATTGCAGGAACTTGTCTTTTGTCTTGACAAAACTATCTTCATTGCTGATTACTCTTGATATGGCTTCATTCATAAGAGATAAAAAGAAATATGATATTATTCATATTCATGAGTATCGAACTTTTCAAAACATTGTAATCTACGAATATGCAGTAAAAAGCGAGACACCATATGTTTTACAAGCACATGGATCTGTGCTTAGGGACAATAAATTTCTTAGAAAGATTATTTATGATGTGGCATTTGGGAAAAGGATACTTGGTAAAGCTTCTAAGGTCATAGCATTAACAGAAGCTGAAGTTAGAGAATATGGACAAGTAGGTGTTCCAAAAGAAAAGATATGTATAATTCCCAACGGGTTAGATCTGGAGCAATTCAAAAAACTGCCAGATGAAGGGTTGTTCAAGAAAAAGTTTGGCGTGAAATGTGATGAGAAAGTGATTTTATACATGGGCAGAGTGAACAAAACAAAAGGCATAGATTTTCTTATAAGGTCTTTTGCTTACTTAATAAAAAATTTAGAAAACTGTAAACTTATTATAGCTGGTCCTGATGACGGATATTTAAATAAAGCAAAGTTTCTGGTTGCTTCATATGATTTGGAAGACAAGGTAATCTTTACCGGTTTCCTCCATGAAAAAGATAAGATTTGCGCCTATGTAGATTCAAACGTAGTTGTAAATGTTGAACCGAAAAATGTTTTTGGTTTGGTACCTTTAGAGGCGGCAGCTTGTTCTAGACCGGTAATTGTATGTAAAAGCAACGCTATCAGTGATGTGATCAAAAAGGGTAAATTTGGCTATTCAGTGAAGTACAATAACGTTGAAGGGCTTACAAGAATTTTGGAGGCAGTTTTATCATTAGATGACAAAGAGCTTAGACTTTTGGGCGAAAATGGTCGTAAATATGTATTTGAGAGATTTAGTTGGTCTACAAGCGTAAATAACCTTATACAACTATATGAAGAAATTTTAAGATATTGAGGAGAAGCATCAGGAGAGCGTTTTTGATTGAAGATTTGTCTTCTTGGAGAATTTAATGTAACCCTTGATGAGGGAATGAGAAAAACCTCTTATTATATGAGAAAATTATCAAATAACCATCAAATACTATGTTTGGATTTAAGGGATGTATTTTCTAAAAAATTTTGGAAAAGTTTAAAATTTTTCTCGCCTGATATTACGCATTATATTCATGGAATTTCATTTAAAAGTCTTCTGTTGCTGAAGCTTATTTCGGTTTATGTCCCAAACACGAAAACTATAATATCCGCATTAAGACCTTTCATTGCTTTTCCCGAGTTATTTTTCACAAAATTCTTTAAACCTGATAAAGTTCTTGTTCAGTCTAATGAAACAGAAAAATTATTGAAGTGTTTAGGATTCAAGACAGAATTTTTTCCCTCAGGTGTTGATATTGATAAGTTCAAGCCGGTTTCTTTGGAAGCGAAAAATAGGCTGAGAGACAAATATGGGATAAATAACAGTGAATTTATTATACTCCATGTCGGATCAATAAAAAAAGAACGTAACGTTCAAATGTTAAAGAAACTGCAGGGAGATAATAATCAAGTTTTGATAGTAACACCAGAATATTCGCATCCAGATGATTATTTATTTACGGATTTTATTCAATCTGGCATAATTGTATTTAATAAAAATATAAGGAATGTGGAAGAGATATTTGCATTATCAGATTGTTATGTTTTCCCTGTTGTGAGCAGAAAAGACTTTTTTGGAAGAGAAACAGCAGCAAGTATTGAAATGCCCTTGTCTGTATTAGAGGCAATGGCTTGTAATTTACCGGTCATTACTACAAAATTTGGGGCTTTACCCAGACTTTTTAGAGCAGGCGATGGTTTTTTCTTTTTTGAAAGCGATGAAGACTTATATTCCGCTTTAGAACAAATAAAAGAAGGCGCAAATGTAAAGACCAGAGAACAAGTACTAGCCTATTCATGGGATAGCGTTCTTAAAGAACAGGAAAGAAT
>CAZIFH010000144.1:0-2731 GCA_964539065.1 uncultured Candidatus Bathyarchaeia archaeon
CACAAACCCACTTCTGAAATCTCTGTGCAAGCTGAAACTTTTTTATTTCTTCCTTTCAAGGAAAGGATCAATAAATGTAAGCGTAAAAGTAAGGAGAACCTCCACGCTGTTCAGTTCTAGCGTAATTATGTTCAGAAGATAAATGAAATGCTATTCCGAATTTAACTTAATATCAAAAAATTTACTCAGCTTGAAATTGTAGGTGGGGCCGTTGACTTGTAAATATCATTTGTGCGCTATATTCTTCCAGCGCACTTATATTACCAAAGTTAAGAGAATAATTAATGATGAAACTAATCATAAATACGCAAATATTTTTAGTCAGAAATTGTCATAAACCCATAAATAGATTCCAGCGGGGCCGAAATTCGATGAGTAAAAAAGAATACTAAGGGAGTGACATGAGTTTCATCTTTAAAGTCATCGCCAAGAACCCACCGGCGACATTGTTCGTTTTAGTGGCTTTAGCTTTTATTACAGCTACGGCGACTAGAGACTCACAAGCTTGGCAATGGTGTTCAAACTTCTTTTGGGCTGAAATTATACTTCAGGTTTTTTGGTTAATCTGTAAAGCTTGGTCGAGTCGGAGGTGAGATTGTGAGAGTAAAAATGTCGATACCTAAAGACCCGTTAAAGGAGCTTATTGAGGAAACGCAAGCTCCAAATGCCAAAATAGTGGATATTTTTGTAAGAACAAAAGGCGGAGAGAACATGGATTTCGATGAATTAATACTTGATGTAGAGCTTAGTCCACCCATCATCCAACGAAATTGAACATATTGTATACAGGCATTACATTTAAGGTTCCTTAAGATTTATATCAGATAATGCCGAAATCGTCATTCATGGAAACTGTTGAAGAGCGACAAAGGAGAGTTACTCTATCCGGAGGAAGATGGGAAGAATACGTCAGAATTTACTTAAATGAGAAGTTGAAAAGCCACGACATCGAAGTAATCTATGGAAAACATGAACAACAGGTAAAAGCTAAGAATCAAAAATTGTGGGAGGCATTACGTCTTCCGGTAAGATATTATTCTGCTTTTGAAGAATCATATGTGTGGGGTGACTTAGACTTAGTTGCAGTAAAAGGGGATGTCCCTATTGCAATTATTAGTTGTAAAACAAGTTTGCATGGGCGTCTCTCTGAGACTCTTTTTTGGGGCTTGGTCTATCGGATGTTAACCAAAATAAAGGTTGTGCTTGCAGCATCTGATACTGGAAGCGGGGAGAAAGGTAAGTTAAAAACTGAGTGGGGCACGCCTGGAAACCCAAACCAGAACAGATTACTTGCAGAAGCATTTTTAGACGGTGTTTATGTTGAAAATGTGCCCGAATTCTGTCCAGAACTGGTTGAACCTACAGTTTTCGGCGGAATTGTTAGACCCTTAAGCGAATTGCCTGAAGACATAAAAAGGTGGGTTGAGGAAACCTCAAAATTCGCTTACTTGAGGCGTCGCAGTCTTAAAAACTTCATCTAACTTCCTCTCCAAAATTCCATGTTTTATAAGTCTCTTTATGGCTAGTTCACAATAGTTTTTGTTTATTTCCACTCCTATACCAATTCTGCTAGTTTCTAAGCATGCAATTAGAGTTGAACCACTCCCAAGGAAAGGGTCTAAGACGATGTCTCCTACAAAGCTGAAGAGTTTTATGCATCTTCTTGGCAGCTCAACGGGGAAAGGTGATGGATGACCAATTTTCTTTCTATTTTCTCCGCTAAAGTTCCATACACCATTAGTCCACTCAATAAATTCGTCTCTGGTTATATCCGACTTTCCCTTTTTCATTTTTTCCCATTGTTCTTTATATAAAACCACAATGACTTCAACAGGGGCTATAACGAAGGGGGCAGATGCACTCATCCACGAACCCCATGCTGTTCTACGTGAAATGTTCTGCTCGTTCCAGATTATTGTGGCATGATATTTCCATCCAACCTTTTTAGCGATAGTTGTGACGTCGGCACATACACTTTGCTGACCACCCTTATTCTTGTCTAGGGGTATGTTAAGGCAAAATCGACCGTCCGGTTTAGCAAGTTCATAACATTTTGACAGCCACTTTTCTGTAAACTCCAAGTATTGGTCGTAGGGTATACTATCATCGTAATTTTCGTATTTAATATCCACGTCGTAAGGAGGGGAAGTTACTATCAAATCAATACTGTTGGGCTCAATAGCTTCGATTTTTAAGAAATCATCACAGTAAATTCGTATATTACCATGCTCAAAAAAGGGTTTCGGCTTCATTCCTCAACAACCTCTATCCTCTTCCCCTTAATATAAATCCCTTGGGAGAAACCTCAATTATTGGCTCTTCAACAGATCTAATAATCATCATTTTACGGTAAGGGTCAATTGTGATTCTAATCCTTTCTCCAGCCTTGAATGGATACTGAGAATCCGCAACCATATCCGCTGGAATGATAATATATTGTGTTCTCGCATTCCGACTCTGCACAAGCTTAGTTTCTTCCTCTAGCACCATATAACTCTCACCCAGTAGCCACTAAATAATTCAATAAGTAACCATATAAAAGCCATTCGAATCCTTCGACAAGCACAAAACCTATATTTAAAACTTCCTAAACTTTCGACAGCCTATATTAAGTCTGTTTGACTATGGACATTTTTCCATTGGTTATTTACAGCTCACACGAACCGCCTGCCAATTTAGTTTACCTAGTTGAACAGAGCGCATGACCATTTTTTATCCTCGTCCTCTTTAC
>CAZIFH010000145.1:0-5158 GCA_964539065.1 uncultured Candidatus Bathyarchaeia archaeon
AGTATTTACTTTTATCCAGCTTAGAAGAACGTTGGGGATCACTGGCGATTTTAGTTTTCAAGAGATTACTACTGATACTTCTTCAGAAACCTTTAGATTGAGTTCGTTGGGTCTGTGAGGAATAATCTTTACCAAAGGAATTGAAAAGGGATAGAAATATAGAGATAGGCCAACTGGCTTACCTTTCAATTTGTAGACCCGACGGCTACATTCTGCAACACCCATGCCGGAATAAGCGGACTTGATTGTTCCGATTTTTGTGTCACAAAGCCTTACGGTTCCGCCGATCTTAGGCGAGCTCTTCATGTGCACTCCCATCCAATTGTAATGTGGTATGCCTGCGTCCAGAAGACCGGGTTGCCCTTCTACTTCAACCATTATGCCATGTTCAGACTTTTCGCTTAAAGATACCAAGGAATATTCAGGTTTGGATTCAACCACGGTTCCGCTTAAATTTTCTGTAAATGTAGACTCGCCCAACCTTAGTAATCTCTCAAACTTGAAGCCGCCTCTCGCTCGGATGGGATCAGACAGTTTTCTTACCTCGATGTGAAGGTGAGGGTCCGTCCAGAAATCGAAGAATCCAGACCTTAGAAGCGTCCCTAGATCTTCACCAATCTCTACGATGTCGCCAACCTTGACAGAAGGTTCAACATGAAGAACCTTAATCAATCTTTCAGGGTTTTCAGAGCTACAGAGAAGAATAACGCAATCATACGGTGAGCATTCAAAGTCTTTCCTTGATGGGCATTTAACCCGTCTGACTGCTGTCACCTTACCACGGACAGGTGATGGAGCCATGTCACCGAACGTTCTTCCCGGGTAGACATCGATGCCAGAGAAAGCGTGATGCGCAGGATATGGACTGTTGAAAAAGGAGAACCTTCCCGTCTCTGGACAGTAGATTTTCACTCTCTCTGAAGATGCTATACATTCCATCCCTTCTTCAAGCATGGAAACAATTATGTAGAATCCAGAGTTATCTCTTTTGGCGCCCCAGAAAAGACGTAAATCACTACCCGTATTTAGTTTTGTAGTTGGAAAGTGTTAAGAATGGAGTTGAACGTTGGAGACACCTCCAAATGCCCTGAAGGCCATAAGGCCACAATAGTGTGGATCAGCGAGAACAAGAAGGTTATAGCGGTAAAATGTCCTCGTAAACACTTAAACAAAGTAGAGAAAATAGCTGACCACACTAAACCTACCCTGCCATATGGACGCCGAAATACAAAAGAAAGAAAAATCTATGTCCAGAACATGGTTTTTCTCATCAGAATCTAAATAGGCAAGAGAGTAGAGGCATTATTTTCTTCGTTCAACGCTCATCCTTTTTCTTCTCAGCCTTTTTTACTTTTCTTGTGTTTCATCTGCTTCCTGAGCTATTCATTTGTTGATCTTGAAACACTTATTTTTCCTTGTTTTCCGAGTCTCAATTGGCGTTCACCTCTAAACCAAGCAACATATGCGTTCTCAATTTGGATGACATCATATACAGAAAACATTTTTATCTGAGACCCGAAGAGACTTAGTTTAATAGTTCCTGATTCATCAGCAATTGTGGCATTTATCATATTAACGCAGTTGCCAAATCTACTTGCGATTTGAATTGGCTGCGAAACTTTAAGAACCTTTGCTGTTAAGTTTAGACGTTTCATTCCAGCTCTTAAATTTCCAATCTTATAGCTGTTTGATTTGGTCTCTTGTGCTAGGGTTTTCATACTTAACAGTCTACCAGTAAATTCTTTGAGCGAGTTTGTCTTTACTTTAAGGAGGTGTTCCGGCACGTGAAATTGTCCGACAACTTCCCAATCTTTGGTTACAAGGAAAATCGTGTGGTTCTGTTCTTTTGCTCGGCATTCAATCGACAGTTTTCCGCACTTTGATTTTTGATGTTGGGATGCATCAAGAAAACTGTTAAAAAATTTGTTTAAATCCACACCATGTTTTATTGAAACTTCAGCAAGGTACTCCAGAAGACGAATATCTAGTTGCGAATGATTCCTCTTGCTTGGTCGCCCTCGGTAACTTTCAAGTCTATGCGGCATTTGAACCACTTTATTTTCTTATTAAGGTTATCTCGATTGTTGATACATTTCTTTTTCTGCTTGTACTTTCGCCTTCTCTCGGCAGCATCTCTTCGGTTCCTATGTTGATTTTGCTCACGTTCACTTCTTTCATGAATCTATGTCTGGCTATCTCCACAGCGTCGACAGCAGTTGTTATTGCTTGCCCTCTTGCCTTTATAACAACTTCCTTTGCGCCTAATGAGTTGAAATTGTTGAGCACTGCCAAAACATAATTTATAGTTGGCTTTTGACCAATATACACAGTGTTTGAATCTCTAGGCATTCTATGCACCTCCTTCCTGTCTTTTAATTTTCACATATCTGTTAATCAGTTTGGTCATCTTCATTCTTTACAGCTTCAGCTGTGGCGTATCTCCGTCCAACCTTGGTTATCTTGAACTTGACATGATCGCCAATCTTAGCATCCGAGACGAAGATTACGAAGCCCTGGATTTTAGCTACTCCAGCGTCTCCTCTTTGGCTCATCTCAACGATATCAGTTTCATAGACTTTTCCCATCTCTACTGGAGCTTTGTAGCTAAATCTTTTGTTTCGAAAACTGCTTCCTCTATTCCTGTAAGTCATACATTTCACCTCGCTTCCTGTCCATGAGAAGAAAGATCCTCATAAAGTAAAGAAGAAGACAAAAAGAAGCTTAGAGCGGCTTGAAAACTTTCTGGGTTCTTCTTACCTTAGACCTCTTCTTGAATAATTAAAAAGAGCAAGGCATATATTAAGCTGCCGCAAGCAGTGTTATTTGCAAACTAAGATTAAACTTTTTTTAACTTTGAAAGTGACAACAGTTTATTTAAATATTAAACACAGACTGAACTGAACTCAGAATCTTCCGATTCGCCCTTTTATTTCTCGCTTTTATTCCATGTGGAAGATGGTTAGATGCTGTTTTTAGGCAACAGTTTCCCAAAGAACAACTTAATTATCTTGGCTGGTAATACGGGCACTGACAAAACCAATTTTTCTCCAAATGCTAGAATTGTTTCAATATTTTGTGAAAAACCTTTTTATAGGCTCCTAAAACTGCAATTTATTAAAATGTTTAGCGATACCAAATTTAAGCATCTAATTTTTTGATAAAAATGCGCAAAAAATTATGGAAAGAGAATATGGATTTAGAGTTATTGAGTTACGGTTTCTCCATTTTTCGTAAGCTTGTATTTGCCGTCTTCCGTCTCTACGAACCCAGCGTTTTTTAGTTCTCGAATTCCACTTCTCACGCGGAACAATGGTTGACCAGTTTTATTGGCAATCTCTTCGGCGGACAGTGTGTTGTTCTTTAGAGATTTAAGTAATGCCATTCCGCTTGAGGTTGGTTTTCCGTCTGGAGATATGCAAGGCATATTTCAACATCTTTACAGCTTCTTCATGCAAAGGTACCAGTCTTTGCATTCGTAGCCTTCTTTAAGTCTTTCTTCCGCCTGTTCCGCAGTGGATGGTGGAGGAACGACAACTGGATCGCCTATCTGCCAGTTTGCCGGAGTGGCTACTTTATATTTGTCAGAAGTTTGTAAAGCGTCTATTAACCTAAGAATCTCTTGCATGTTTCTGCCAGTGGTAAGCGGATAATAAAGCATGGCTCTTATTTTGCTTTCAGGGTCGATTATGAAGACGCATCGAACTGTCTCTGTTTTACTTTGATCTGGATGAATCATTCCATATTTTTTGGCGACTTCTTTGTTCAAATCTGCAATTATTGGGAAAGGTATTTTTTCACCCATCTTTTCCTCAATGTTTCTTATCCAAGCTATATGTGATGAAACGCTGTCAACGCTTAAACCTAGCAGCTCAACATTTCTTTTTTTCAGTTCATCGTAAATGCGGGAAAAAGCAATAAACTCGGTTGTGCAAACAGGTGTAAAGTCAGCTGGATGAGAAAACAAAATAAACCATGTTCCTTTAAAGTCTGACAGCCTTAAAGTTCCATGTGTTGTTACTGCCTCAAAATCTGGAGCTTTTTGACCTAGTACTGGAAACCCAACTTGTTCTTTTAATACTTCATCAGACATTTTATCACACCTAAAAATACAGCTTTAATGATAATCATGCGTCTAATAAATAGTTTGCTGTAAACTTTTTACTGACATTTTTAGATAAATTTTTAACAGTCAAAGAAGATAATTAACTTGTATACGAGAAAGGTACAACTTAATCTAAGATGTTATTGTGATCCTAAGAAAAATGTAATGTTTCAGGTGATCTTGAATCTAAATGGGAAGAGGTTATCTATAATGAACTGGCTAATAAGATACTTAAATGGATCGTTCTTGGTAGCTAGATTGCAAGTTGTTTAGAAGATAGTTTGAGTTTTTTCTAAGGCTATCAAAAATGAATGCCTAGACATGACGGGTTCTATTGTCTTTTAATCAAACTTTTATGACCTTATTCGTCATACAGTTTACGTAAGATAAATTGCTAGATTATTACCCAGCTAAAAGAGATGCTTTAAATCTCTCAGTTGTAACATTATTTATAGAGGAGAAGATTGTTGAGTGAAAAGAATGTTTATGAAAAAGCTAAGCGTGAAATGAGACTTCCTGAAAAGATTCTTGCAGAAATTCCTGGTTTTAGAGGCTACAAAGAAAAGGAACTTCGAAGGGAGTCAGACAAACTTGTTAGAGGCGCCGTTTTTCAACGGTTAAGAGAGGCGCGGAACGACTTGAGAGAAGTTTTTCAGATACTTTCGGATCAAAAATTTCATGAAGTTATGGTGAAAATGGATCGGTTGATTATGCGTTTTGACCGTGTCACGCAGAAAGTGAACCATGCCACATATGGTTATTCTGGATTCTTTGATATTGTGAAGATTGATGAGGCGAAGCTTGATAGGATGCTTGCCTTCGATACTGGACTTGTCGACTACGCTACTGTGCTGGTTGATAAATCTAAAGCTCTAAAAAAGGAGGTCATGGACAACAAGTTCGAAGCAGTCATAGAAAAAATAAAGGATATTGAGGAATCACTTAATTCATTAGAAAACATGTTTGATGCTAGAAAAGAAGTGATTTTGGAGGGATGAATTAAATGCCACAAATTATTGAATGGAGAAATCCGAGTTCAGAAGAGGTTGTTTGGAG
>CAZIFH010000146.1:0-2619 GCA_964539065.1 uncultured Candidatus Bathyarchaeia archaeon
TGGTAGGGTCCTCTGTCAACATAGTCGCCTAAAAATACTATAATATTTTGATTATCTGACAAAAATTTTTCAACATCCACTTGCTCGAATATTGTTTTCAACGATTTTATATCTCCATGAATGTCTCCAATAACAAGAGCAATGTCATTCGATAGAATCTGTACGAGGTAACCGTCCCTGGAAAAAAGTTTATTATAATGAATATTCTTTTCCAGGATACTTAAAAAATCCTCTTCCTGCATTTTGAAAGATTTTTTGAAAAGAGCTTCAATCATCCTATATGCCATAAGTTTTCCCGACCATTAAACTTTTTATAACATATCATGTTATGCCAAATGAAGAGGTAAATGATACTTACTCACAAAAATATTGACGAGACAATTTCTGGCCAGTGCGTTGACATTATACATGGAAAAAGGTCAATTGTAATCTTAAAAACAAAAGATTTTATGAAGGTTGATGAGAAAGGGCTTGTTCACGGCGGCTTCACATTCTCTTTAGCAGATTATGCTGCAATGGTTGCAGTTAACCATCCAAATGTTGTACTGTATAAGGCGTGCGTAAAGTTCACTGCCCCTGTCAAAGTTGGAGATACTTTGGTTGCGAAAGCAAGAGTTTATAGACGTGTGAAAAACAGGTATTTTGTTAAAGTACAAGTTTTTAAAAATGAAAGCCTAGTATCTGATGGAAAATTTTTATGTATTGTTCTCGATTCACATGTTTTAGACTTGAAAAAATAGTTTAAAATATACTGTGATATATTATGAGCACTTCCTATTATCGTCCAATTTACGCTAGGACAGCCCTTTTCGCTTTAGCAGTTGGAATGTCAGGCCCATTTCTGACCCTATATGCTATACAATTGGGTGCAGACCCATTAGAGCTAGGACTTTTGCAGGCCGCGATTAACGTTATACCTAACGTTTTTCAGCTACCCTTTGGAAGATTTGTTGACAGGTTTGGCAAGAGAAAGCTTATCCTCTATATAGGAAGCACAATATATTTTCTAATATTTCTTCCAATACTCTTTGTTACAGTGCCCAAGCAGTATGTTCTGCTACTCTCCATACAGTCTCTGGCGAACGCCATGATGACACCAGCATACCTTTCGCTTGTAGGTGAAACGACCACGATAGAGAACCGTGCTTCAACTATGGCGAAATTGAACCTGTTAAATGGAGCTGGAAACCTTGTTGCGACAGCCTTTACATCTTTTTTTGTGTACCTATACTTTGGAAACAGCAAAGTCGGGTACCAGTTCATATTTCTTTCATCATTCTTTTTCGGGATACTTGCAACCGCTTCAACATATTTTATCCGAGAACCAAAGCTTAAAGTTGTTAAGGAAACTTTGAACCCGATAACAGACTTACCTAAGATCCTTAAAGAAAACAGAGCTTTTTCAACGTTCATATTGCTTACCGTTTTATACGGTTTCTTCATGTCGCTCATGTGGCCACTGGCTGGGTTGACTTTGGCTAAAGTTCATAATGCTGGTGTACTAGAGTTTGGGATGGTACAGCTTATTTCCATGATAGGGTACATTTCCGCACAGAACATGTTTAGGCGTATCTTTGACCAAGTTGGTAGGGTGCCTATGCTGGTACTGGCAAGGTTCGGGCTCATACTCTTTCCCTTATCATATGCCCTTTCACCTAACATAACTTACATTTACGCAGCAAGCTTTGTTGGAAGCATGTTTTCTGCCTTAATTGATACGGCTGTGCTAGCCTACCTCTTCGATACGACACCAAGTGGACAGAGGGGATTTTATACGTCATTATACAATCTTGCCGCTGGTACATCGTATTTTGCAGGCTCTCTTGTTGGAGGAGCACTTTACTCTATGGCTGAACCAATATTTGGAACATATACGGCACTCCAATATGTTTACCTGATATCAATTTTCGGTAGAGGAGCATTTGCTTTCATGCACCAGAAGCTTGTCGAGACGAGGAAGGCTCAAACGACTATAGCGAAGGCGTTATTGAAAGAACTTCATATAAAATGAGATATATAGACTTCATCTAGATTTTTAAATTCTTTAAAATTAGTGCAGAAAGATTAGGGTATTCAGAAACAAACCTGACCTTATAAGAAAAATCTGATTTAATTGTTGTCGACTGCTTTAATATTTTTTGAATATCAATATCTTCTAGCGAAGTATCTGAGAGTACTCCTTCGATTGCGGATTTTATTTGCATGGAAATTTGTTCACTTAACTTTTCTTTAGAAAAATATTTTAGAGCGTCTTCTATCAACTCTATTCTTTCCAGAAAGTCGACTTTTTCGAGAGGCTCCCTTAAAGCCTCGTCTAGGATAATTTGTAATCTAATTTTTATTGAGGAAAGAGAGTTCAATAAAGAAATTATTTCATCTTCAAACTTTAATATTTCGAATGCTGCAGAAGCCTTTTGTAAGGAGTCTAAAGAGTTTATGTTATAAAACTTGTTTACAACATCAAAAATTCTGTCAACAGCTTTAGCAGCAATCTGTAGCTTTGAATTGAGGTCTCCAAGCAAAGGTGAATATTTTTCAGGAAAACGTTTTTCTGACAAACATTTTCTAGTATCAGCTATAAATATGGAAAGAGCCTTCAATACTTCAATAGTATCGCCT
>CAZIFH010000147.1:0-17045 GCA_964539065.1 uncultured Candidatus Bathyarchaeia archaeon
AATTTAGTGTGTTGCTAAAGTGAAACGAAAACATGATAGTAGGGATATATAGGTGCATAATTATACAAAATAACGGGTGAATATTTATCTTTCGAAAACTTTTCGCAGAATCACTTTATTATTTCATTTTGATCAGCATAATTTTCCAGACAGTAATAAATCAATCATTTTCATGCGAACCATATGATAAAAACTCTACTGTTTTCTTAATCGCGGAAAAACAAAAAACAGTATCAACAAAATATACAGAGAAAGACAAACTTCTTGATGATTGCCTTATGCCTTTTAGTTCAAGGCAGTACGTTGTTAGAGTATCTAAGGAATCTATTCTGATTTTCACGCTTTTTACTGATTCTGAAAAAGCTGAATTGGATGTAAATGTTGATGGACCTGTATATAGGATAAAAACTAGTGCACAATGGTTATCTCATTCTTATATTTATTATATCAGTAATGATGATGACGCATTCATCTTAATCATTAACAATCAAGCCAACCCTGTTTTCTACAAGTTCTTCATAGATACCAGTGAATCATTATGCGAAAATAATTCAAGGCTATTGCCTTTAGTGGGAAGCATTATTGCTTTTCATATTGATCTGAGAAGGGGTGATACGGTTTTTTTGAATATAAACTCTTCAGATCAATTCAATCCAAGATTTTCAGTATTCGTTTTATACTACGAAATTTTACCAGATGAAAGTTTTTACGCTTTATATCAGTACAGGCAAATCTCAGGTGGAACTTCATCATTCACTGCGGATCTTACAGGTAGATATTATGTTATTGTAGACTCTAAGGAAAATGGTGGGATATTCAATTTATCAACGAAAGTCATTTCTCCCCCATGGAACCAGGAATGGTTTTGGCTTCTAGTTCTGACATTATTCTTAATAATTACAGCTTTTTTGACGCATATCTATAGGGTAGCATATCTCTCTAGATCTTCAAAACTTGCTTTCGCTAGTTGCTACTTCTGGTTCCTAACAATAGGTATTGCGGTCTCTGAGGTTGGATCTTTCAGTTATGGAACATCAATCTATATGCCCTTGTTCTATCTACTACTGTTTTTATGTTTATTAAGTCATGCTTTACAGATCTATGCTTCTCATTTAGACCGATTGAAAATAACTGAGTCATGTCAATTTTGTGGCAGGGAAGTATCTATTCGTGAAGAAAATTACTGTTGTGGCAAAATTGTCAAGAAAATCTCGATCGCCTGGTTTCTTATGCCAATATCACTCACTTTTCTTTTTTTCGGTGTCAGCAATATCATTCTGGCAATGTTTGCGCCCAGTTTTATTGATTATTCTTTTATGGTCGGTAGTTGTGGAAGTATAGTTGGAGGAGCTATTGGATGGTGGATTAATAGAACTCTTTATGGAATTAGAAAATGGAGAGAAAATATTGATCGGTATGAATTTCCACGATATACGCTCTACGTTCCAATTGGGATTATGCTCGAAGGAATAGTTCTGGCTGTTGTATGGCCATTTATGATAAGTTTTCTTAAGGTATTTTATTTTATGCAGAATACAGAACTGCTTGTTTCGTCTAACCTTGTATGGTTACGCACAAGAGTTGCTGCGTTGACGATACCAATTTACATGACATATATATTATTTGTTATACTAATTGGATCGTTATATCCAATCATAAGAAGACAAAGAATTTTGAGAAAAAAATATTCATGATTATTATCCATATGACAAGCCAAAAATCTCTAGATTCAATATTATAGTCATACCCTAGAACATATATTCTCGCCATGATGAGGCGATAGAAGCACCTAAAAATATCTTAGCTAGTTTAAGGAAAATATAAATACATTAGATAAAGAATTAGAGCTATACGCAAAAAATTGGTGGAAGAATTCAAATGGCTAAGTATTTAGTAGCCATAGATGCGGGAACTGGAAGTGGAAGATGCGTAGTTTTTGATAAAGAAGGAAAGGAGCTATCTTCAGCAGCAAGAGAGTGGACTCACAGGACAATCCCTATATATGAGGGTTCTCAAGTTTTTGATGCGAGATGGAACTGGAAGTTGCTTTGCGAATGTATTCGCGAAGCTCTTGTAAAAGCAAAAGTCTCCCCGAAGGAAATAGTGGCAGTCAGCGCCACAAGCATGAGGGAAGGAATGGTATTATATGATGAGAAAGGTGAAGAGATTTGGGCCTGTCCAAATGCTGATGCAAGAGCAGCTGAAGAAGTTGTGGAGCTCTCCAAAAGCGGTTTATCCCCGAGAATCTATTCCATAACTGGAGACTGGCCTTCAATAATAAATCCTCCCAGATTCCTTTGGATTAAAAAGCATGAACCTGAGATTCTGAAAAGAATTCATCATATGACAATGCTTAGTGACTGGATACTTTATAGGCTAAGTAGTAATTTAGTAACGGAGCCTTCGATAGCTTCAAGTTCAGGGTTATTTGATCTCAGAAGAAGAGTTTGGTCTAAGGAAATCGTGGAATGGTGCGGGTTACCGCAAGATATTTTTCCAGAGGTCAAAGAAGCTGGCGTAGTTATAGGCGAGGTTACTTCGGATGCTGCTGCTCAAACAGGTTTGGAAAAGGGAACACCAGTTGTCATGGGTGGTGCAGACACTCAGCTTGGTCTTGTAGGTGTTGGATCTGTGGAACCATCGAATACTACAATTATTGGGGGAACATTTTGGCAGCAAACTATGGTAATTGACTCTCCGATAATTGATCCGAATTATAGAATTCGGACTCTCTGTCATGTTATTCCAGGGCGGTGGATGATAGAGGGCATAGGCTTCTATTGTGGTCTTGCTATGCGTTGGTTCCGAGATGCGTTTTGCGAATATGAAAAACGCTTGGCGAATGAAAAAGGCGTTGATGTATACAGTCTCCTTGAGGAAATTGCTAAGGATGTACCGCCCGGATCGAATGGTGTTATGGCGATTTTTTCTGATGTCATGAATGTTCAACATTGGATTCATGCCTCTCCATCATTCGTGCAATTCGACATATATAATCCGTCAACCTCCGGGAAGATTCAATGTTTTCGAGCAATTGAGGAAAGCGCAGCCTACGTTTCATTTGGCAACATCGAGGTAATTAAGGAGGTAACGGGGCGTTCAACAGAAGAAATTATCTTTTGTGGCGGAGCATCGAAGGGTTTTCTGTGGCCCAAAATTCTTTCGGATGTGCTAGGAACGAATTTAAAGATACCCCTAGTAAAGGAAGCAACAGCACTCGGTGCTGCTATATGTGCAGGAACCGGTGTAGGTATTTATAATAATATTACAAGTGCATCAGAAAGCTTAGTTAAGTGGGACAGAACAGTTGAGTGCAACGAAAAAAACCACCAGATATATATGAAACAATATGAGCAGTACAGAAAGGTATACTCGAAGTGCATTGATATGGTAAAAGAGGGGCTGCTTAGACCTATGTGGCGTGCTCCTGGCACCTAGTTTCATAAACAGAAAAATTCCGATTAATGATTAAGACTGACCATTGGGTCTCCCAGCTCATATTTCATAAACAATCACATAGCTAGACTAATATTTATGCTGGTCATTTTATTTATGTAGAAACAGGAGGGTCCTAATTGAATTTGGTGTTAGGCTATAAAACTTGCCACGAACAATACCAGCCAGATAAGCTTTTGTCATTTGCTCCTTTGGCCGATAAATATGGCTTTGAGACCCTCTGGACAAGCGACCACTTTCATCCATGGGCTCATACTGGGGCTGCGGGTGGTTTTGCTTGGGTTTGGATAGCATCTGCGGCAGAAAGAACGAGAAATATGAAAATTGGAACATCTGTTACTGCGCCGATTTTAAGGTATCATCCCGCGATTGTGGCGCAAGCCTTCGCGACTCTTGCGGTTTTGTATCCTAATAGGATTTTCTTAGGCTTAGGAGCTGGGGAAGCATTGAACGAATCACCACTTGGTTACGGATGGCCTTCTCCAAAGCAGCGTGTAGAGATGCTGGAGGAAGCGATGATCATCATAAAAAGGTTGTGGATGGAGAAATTCGTCTCCTTCAGTGGGAAGTACTATAGTCTTAAGAAGGCCAATTTGTATACCAAGCCTAACAAACCTATCAAGATCTACGTAGCCACTGCAGGCCGTAAAGTAGCTGAGTTGGCAGGAAAATATGCGGATGGCATCTTGCTTGATTCCATCGAAAACGCATATCTTTTTAAGTTTTTCGAAAAAGGAGCCAGAGAAGCGGGAAAAGATACTTCCAAACTAGAAAAAGTTGCTGAGATAATGGTCTCATATGATGAAGACTACAATAAAGCCTTGAGGGCATGTAGATTTTGGGCAGGCTGTATGCTGCCTTTCTTCTTCAAATATGATGTGTCGGACCCGAGAGAAATCGAAGCTCACGGAAATCTTGTTGGTGATGAGGCGATGAAAAAAGTGTGGATAATCGCAACAACAGCAGAAGAACATATCAAAGCGATAGAAAGGTACATTCAAGCAGGATTCAATCATTTATATTTTTGCAGCTCAAGTCCAGACGAACAAAAATTTATCAAGTTCTATGGGGAAAAAGTATTACCGTACCTCAGAAATACATACAGAGAAAAATAATCGCTCGAAGTGTCTAAAATTAAATGTTTCGAACCTCGGATTTCTTACACTGTGTTTCCTTAATCCTTTAAAAATTATTTCAGTAGGCTCTTTAGATCCGATCAGTTGATCAAGAGAGAAAAGCGGTGTCATTAAAACCAGAACAAAACTTGGATAAAGTTTTTATCAAGTTGACAACTCTGAATGGATTAGTCATTTGGTCAACAAAAAAATGCTAAGGCAAACATAATTAAACATATCCTAAAGATGCTGGTGGATCGCATTAGGTTAAGTAGTCATTTTTTTTACTTTGTGGACTAACTAGGCTGGTATGGTATTGAATGTGCCGTTCTTAGCCTTTAATCGTCGAGAAGACCTAGAAATCTCCTCCGTCCACCAAATTTGTAATAAGGCTGAAAACAGGTTAAAATGCGAAAAAAGGAAGCAAACCAACCATTTCAGCTAGTTAATCCACAAAGCAATTTTTTTTAAAAAAAATGGGGTTACGGTTTCCTTTTTAGGAAACCGACTACAAGAGCGATGATCGAAACAATCAGTGCAACGCCAGCTAAGATCGTCAGTGTTGATATTTGGCTGCTTAGAGAATTGACTTGGCTAGTCAATGAGTTGATTGTTGTTTCCATGTTTCCTACTCTAGCAGACAAATCGTTTACTGTCTCAACCAACTCTTCCACGGGAATGGTGGTAGGCGGCGTGAATGAAGCATATCCCATCCTCACCCAGAATTCGGCGTCATCAACCGGAATTATGGCTGCATCACCCTGCTCAAACGGACCGTACCATACGTGATCTATGCCTCTGAAAGTTCCCTGCGGCCTGAACTGGGTTGTTGGTTTAGTCCAGTACACCGTGGTAGTCGGTATAGCGGCAGGTTCAATTTCCAGCATTGCGAAATGTCCCGCCCCACAGTAGGCGTTAACGAAGCAGTAAACATAGAAGTTCTCAGCTGTGGGCCAGTTTGTCCAGTATTTTGTGCTGAAAGGTGTAATCTCAGCATCCGAAATAGTGCATATGAAAGGCATCTCTTGGTATAGTATATCCAAAGCTTGGCTTATGAGAGTCATGTATCGTGGATCAGTGGGGGTCATTGGCTCCATTTGAGCTAAGACAGCGTCGTAGGTTGAGTTGCTCCATCTCCCGGAGTTACCGGGAGCTGGCTCTCCAAGAGGAACAATGTACTTGCTTGTAAGCCAATCCAGCATATAGAAGGGTTCGTTGCTTGCCATCCCGCCTATCCACCAAGCTGCGCCGTCAAATTGACCAGTATCTAATGCGTCCCATTTTGCTGCTCCCGTCATGAGCTTTTCTGCGCAGTCGATTCCTGCATCTCTAAGTTGATCAACCATCTGCTCACCGTAGAACTGCAGATAAGTTCCGAAGTCTCCGAAAACGAGCATCTCGAATGTGGCTCTTGTTCCATTCTCTGTAACCCAGAAGCCGTCAGCTCCTTTGGACCAGCCTAGACTGGTCAATATTGCGTCGCCCTTAGCTGGATTGTATTCCAGGACATCGTACTCTTCTCCCTTTTCTCTCATTAACTGCAGGTAGCGGGGCTCATTCCAGTGTCCGAATATTCCTGGGTAAGGAGGCGCTATTCCTCCTTGACTGATCTCGTTCAAAGCGTCCCTGTCAATATAGTAGGATAGTGCCCTCCTAACTTCGCGGTTGTTCCAGGGATATTTTGCGCAGTTGATCTCCAGCCAAAGAGGAGCTGGATCAAGAAAGGCATATGGCGATTCAATGTAAAAAGCCCTGACGTTTGGATTCCTATCTCGGATGGAGAGAAAAGTGTATATGTCTAACAGTGGACCCCAATCCAATTTTTCTACGGACAGCTGAAGAGCTGCTGCCTCTGCTGTGGCGTACCATACCCAGATCCAATACTTCGCTGCCGGTCTGATTCCGAAAACCTTGGTTCCCCACCAGTTGTCCAAGCGTTCATAAATAACCATGTCTCCTGTCTCAGATACCACAACAATCTGGTAAGGTCCAGTCCAGACATTCGAAGGATTGTCCCATGTTGTTGGGTCAACATCCTTCCAAATATGTTCAGGAACAATCGCCATACCACCCCAATCCATCACTGTAATCATTTCTTGTGCATAGAACCTTGGATTTGGTTTTTTCAAGTTAAACCTTACGGTGTAGTCGTCTACGACCTCGACGCTTTCGATCCACTCCTGAACTGAGCTCTCGTATGCTAATGGCGGTTCGTGAGGCGTCAGCAACATGTTGAATGTGAAGGCAACATCCCTAGCTGTGAAGTCAACCCCGTCGCTCCATTTAACACCTTGTCTCAAGGTCATTGTGTATGTCATGAAGTCGGTTGACCAGCTGATGCCTGTTGCCAGCCAAGGCATAATGGTTCCGTTCGCATGATTGTAGTAGAAAAGGTATTCTATGCAAAGTTGATGATGCCCAGCTGAGCCGATCCATCCCTCCAAGAATGGGTTGTATTGGTGTGGGTTAGCAAGTTTTCCGCCGTCAATGTGAATGTACACGGTTTGATCACGCGGATATGTTCTCTGAGAAGCAGCGGGAACAACGCTGCCGAATGAACTTGCAGAAACTAATAGAAATACCGCAACTAGTATTGCGCAACACGTAGATTTTCTATTCATATGTTTTCACTTCTAACATAGTTCTTGCGTTTAAATGTCTATTTGTTTAAATTTAAAAGTGTTTTGGTATGTGTTTAGCTGCTTTTGAAACAGAGTTCATTTCCGCCTTCTCTTAGAAAAAATTATGTTATGCGCGCAAAAAAGAAGGCTAAATTAAGCTTCTTTTCGGCGAGCTAAACACATACGTGTTTTGTTTTGATTGTTATGTAGTTGCTGTACAGTTTTTAAGATAGAGAAAAAGTGTTATGGAAGAAATTATCCAAGGTTTCGCTTCTCTCTGGAGATAACGAGTACTTGAATTATTTTTTAAGCAGTATCATATTAGGAGTGACGCTTTGAAAGAAGTTCCATGTCTCGACTTGCATAGATCTTGCTAGCGTTGATTTTCTCGACTTATTAAGGAAACTAAACTACCCCCAATCATAGAGACAGCAACTGTAAAGATTAATCAAAAAATTTAAGCAAGTAGAAAAAACTAAAAAGGGGGGGAAGTTAGTGCCTTTTCACTAACATAACTGCAACTATAGCCACTAATGCGATAACTTGAAGAGCAATTATGGTGTATAGCAATGTTGTCAAGTTCGACATTTGTTCTATTTTGTTGCTTAACGAACTGATTGAATTCTTTAGAGCCGTTATGTCTTCAGCCATGGTCTCTATTAGCTCTGTGGGCAATGTTGGAGTGATTGGTGAGTAAGAGGCATAGCCTAGCTTTACCCAGAATTCAGCGTCGTCAACGGGAAGAACCGCAGCGTCGCCTTCTTGGAAAGGACCATACCATTTTTTATCAATGCCTCTAAATGTTCCTTCTGATCTAAACTGGACTGTTGGTTTAGTCCAGTATACAGTGATTGTTGAAGTGCTTGTTGGTTGAAGTTCTAAGAATACTTGGTGTCCTACTGCAAAAGCATTGAGGAATGGAGTACAGTAGTAGTTCTCAGCTGTTGCCCAGCCTACCCAATACTTGGTGCTGAATGGAATTATCTGATTTAGGTATATTGTGGAGATGTCAGGCATCTCTTGGTAGTATATCTCTAATGCTTGTTCGTATAACGTAAGATACTCAGGATCGTATGGGCTCATAACCGCCATTTGATCCATAATAGCGTCGTATGTGGAATTGCTCCATTTTTCAATGTTTCCAGGAGCTAGTTCTCCCTCTGGTACTATGTACTTGCTATGTAGGTATTCCAGCTGTGGGAAGGGCTCATCTGAGGCTCCTCCGCCAGCCCAGTCTGTGCAACCATCCCAAGTTGATCCAAGCCAAGCATTAATCATAGCGGTTCCAGACAACGCCAATTCAATTACGTCGAAGCCAGCATCCCTTAGCTGGTCAGCCAATTGCCTTCCATAATACTCTAAGAATGTGCCCCATCCCAAGAATATGAATATCTCGAAGGTTGCCCGAGTTCCATTCTCAGTGATCCAAATGCCGTCTGAACCTTTCCTCCACCCAAGTCTTGTGAGGATTTCGTCACCTTTACTTGGGTTATATTCCAGTACATTATATTTGGCAGCTAAGCGGTTTTCGATTTCCTTAAACTCTTCTTTAACTAATGGTCCCACTGGTCCAGCAGCTGGTGGCGCTATTCCTCCTTGACTGATCTCGTTCAAAGCGTCCCTGTCAATATAGTAGGATAGTGCCCTCCTAACTTCGCGGTTGTTCCAAGGATACCGTTTACAATTTATAGCAAGTCTGAAGTCTTCCCACGTGGGAAATGCATATGGTAATGTCAGGTTGAAAGCTCTTATGAAGGGGTTTCTATCTCTTAAGCTCTCAAATGTATATCTATCGGATAAGTCTCCCCAGTCTAAATTGTCAGCGAGAAGCTGTAGAGATGTTGCCTCTGCTGTTGCATACCATACAAATACGATGTATTTTGGAGCTGGTCTGATTCCGAGCGCTTTTGTTCCCCACCAGTTGTCATCACGTTCGTAAACAAATCGATCTCCAGTCTCTGAAACGCTAACGAGTTTGTATGGTCCTGTCCACACATTGTCAGACCCGTCATACGTTGTTGGATCCTTGTCTTTCCATACATGTTCTGGAACTATAGCTAAACCTCCCCAGCCAGCGCATCCAACGAGTTCTGTAGCATAGAAGCGAGGATTGGGTTGTTTCAAATTGATTTTAACAGTGTAATTATCAACGACTTCAACACTATCTATTTGTTCCTGTACAACGCTTTCATAAGCCAATGGCGGTTCATGAGGCGTCAGCAACATATTAAATGTGAAGGCAACATCCCTAGCTGTGAAGTCAACCCCGTCGTTCCATTTAACACCTTGTCTTAGTTTGATCGTCCACGCACTAAAGTCTTGGGACGGTTCAATGCTTGTAGCTAACCATAGAAAATATTCTGCGGTGTAAGACAAAGAAAAGTATGACATAAACTCTATCATTAGTTGATGGTGACCAGCTGAACCTATCCAGTCAGGTAAGAAAGGATTGTACTGATATGGATTGCTTTTTTTACCACCATCAATGAAGAGATATAGAGTCTTTTCGCGTGGAAGCGTTGTGACTTGAGCATTACTCGGTATTAAGGGACACGAAATGGCACTTACTAGAAGCAGTAGACAAATCATAAGTGAAATAGTAGACTTATTTTTTTGCATATTTTCACTTCCGAATTTAGTGACTAAAAATTTGGGCTGTTTTCCTTATTAGCTTTGTGGTTTGGTGAAATTCAAGTCTCTGAATTTTTCAATACGTATTGGTCTTTTAGAACTTATCTATCGATTTGTAGATGATACTCGACTTTGAATTGGCCTTGATATTAAATGGACGCTTTTTACCTAATATTTTTTGGGCGTAGGTTAGGCTTTGATTTTTATATTATTTAGTCATCGTATTCTGCAGGTTGCCTCCATTCCAATAATGCCCTTAGATATGAGTCTTGTAGTATTTTCCAACCGTCTCTAAGGCAGATCTGATATTCTGAAGGCAAAATAACATCTGCATGCATCTTTGATACCCTCTTAATAGATTCGAAGTATTGTTGTCTATTATAACCTGCACTGCCTGTCCAGCCTAGAACGGAACCTCTACACTCTGGACCGACCTTCAGTGCGTCGCCTGTAAACAATATTATCTTGCCATCGAGAGCCAATTTATAAATCGTAGAACCTGGCGTGTGGCCGGGAACACTGATAACTTCAAACCTGAGTCCTCCAGACTCAATGATGTCTCCGTCTTTAACCTTTTGGTCAACAATGCAAGGATTGTATTGTCTAAGTTTGAATGGGCCTGAGTCAATTACTCTATAGTCGCCTGTTTCTATGCATTCTGCATCATCAAAACCTGCGACGATTTTTGCACCTCGGTTTCTAAAAACATGCGCATTGCCCATATGATAATTGTGAGCGTGGCATATCAAAACATTCGAAACTGGATAGTTTATCAAATCCCAATATTTTAGCCATTCATCAATAACCTCAAGTTCCTCAAGTGATCCTCCACAGTCCACCAGCACTATCACATTATCGCCCTTAACAGCAAATACATTATCGCCTATCGGACCGTGAGTTGCGTAACCAAATGGAATCCCAGAAACTTGAAAAATATTCCTCAGTATTCTCATTCCTTGCTTCACCATCACAATTTTTACCTTTCTATCTTTGACCCATAAAGACCCATCGAGGGCACATTATACCAGTTGTACCTCGCTGTGGTAAGTGCACTTTGCAGTATCTGCCACCCCTCTCGAACACACAGTTCTAAGTGTCCTGGAAGAAGAATGTCAGCTTTAATGCTGGAGATTTTCTTTAGCGTTTCATAGTACATTTGTCTGTCATAGTCTATTCCTCCAGACCATCCCAGTTTCGGCTCTAAGAAATTTAATTGCCGAAAGACGATTTTCACAACGTCTCCAGTAAACAGAACAACCTTTCCTTCAGTTATCAGCTTATAGAACATAGAGCCTTTTGTGTATCCTGGAACATGAATGGCCTCAATTTTAAGTCCAGCAGCGTCAATGATATCTCCATCTTTTACTTTAAGGTCTACAGTGCATGGAATGAACCCTTTTTTGTGGGTAAAGGCGTAGCTTGCTGTTCTGTCATCGCCTAGCTCTATCCCTTCAGCATCGCTTGGTCCTGCAACAATATTTGCACCCCTTTTTCTTAATATGTGGGCGTTGGCACAATGGTCATAATGAGAGTGAGTGATTAACACATGCGAGATAGGATAATCCCTCAAGCCCCAATAAGCAATATTCTCATATATGACTGCAAGTTCCTCTTCATCTATACCTGTATCAATCATCACTAAAGCATTAGTGCCCTTAACCACGTACACGTTTTCATGAGTGCCATATGGAGGACCAGAAACTAAATAGATGTTTCTTATAATCTCCGTCTTCTTCCCTCCTAGCTCAGCGGTGTTATTTCGGTTCTCAGTATATTTATGTTTTTCGCTGGTAAGTAAGTTGAGTGGGCAGATATATACGGGTTGTATATTGGTAAAAATATCTAGCTGTATGTGCCGACTTATGGTTTGGGTGACCAAATGCGGTTTTGTAACCTTTAATTTTCTGTTTTTAATCTTAGGCTTTAAGCAGACTTAAACATGTCGATTTTAAGGAACAGGAAAGACCACAAAAAACATAAAAAGGAGAATTAGAGCTACTTGTTAGTGTGGGTCTATATGGTAAAATATGTTTTTCCGCTAAAGGTCAGCTCGAATAAAAGGCACCTGGTTGATCAGAATAATGTTCCATTCCTGCTTCAGGGTGATGCTGGCTGGTCATTAATCGTAGCTTTAACGAAGCAAGAGGTTGAAACATATCTTAGTAAGCGATCTCAGCAAGGTTTCAACACGATCATGGTGAATTTAATCGAACACAAGTTTTGCAGGAAACCGCCTAACAACGCATATGGAGAAGCGCCATTTTTAAAATCGGGGGATTTCTCAACTCCAAATGAGAACTATTTTGCACATGCAGATTGGGTAATAGACAAGGCCTCGGAATACGGCATTCAAGTACTGTTAGCTCCAGTATACTTGGGATATCGGGGAACAGATGATGGATGGTTTGAGGAGGTACTTTCGGCTGGCCGAGAAAAATGCTTGGAATATGGGCGGTACCTTGGGGACCGATACAAAAAATTTGATAATATTATTTGGCTTATGGGAGGAGACCGCGACCCTGGACCGGCGCTTGAACACGTCAATCTAGTTGCATTTGGCATAAGAGAATACGACAAAAGGCATCTCTTCACCGCGCATGGAGCCCCAGAGCTCTCCGTTGCCGAGGAATTCGCAAGCGGAGGATGGCTGGACTTCAACGTCACATACACTTACAGCATAGTTCATCGCAAGCTGCTTGAAGACTACAACAGGATTCCTACAAAGCCTTTCATTCTTCTTGAATCAACGTATGAGGGGGAACATAACGCTTCGCAGGTTCAGATTCGACGTCAAGCATACTGGTCAATTCTCTGTGGAGCTTTTGGTCACGTATTTGGAAACCGTCCCATATGGCTCTTTGATGAAGGCTGGCAGGCAGCGCTGGATTCCCCCGGCGCAAACAGCATGTTTCATTGGGGAAACCTGTTCAAATCTCGAGACTGGCACAACCTTATCCCAGACCAGGAACATAAAATTGTTGTGGATGGACTGGGAGAATTTTGTGGTCTAGATTATCTGGCAGCTGCATGCGCAGCGGACAAAAGCACCTTGATTGCTTATATGCCGACAGCTCGTTCAATCACCGTGGACATGTCTAGGATCAGCGGCAAAAAAGCGAAGGCTTGGTGGTTCAATCCCAGTACAGGCGAGGCTGAACTTGCAGGAGAATACGTGACGGATGGACAAAGAAAAATTAGTCCGCCAAAAGATGGCGATTGGGTCCTAGTAATAGATGACGCGTCAAAAGACCTACCACCGCCAGGAAAGCCAAATAGCCACATTCAATCTTAAATTCCCGATTTTGATTGAGTAATAATTAAGTCACTCGCTGCGAGAATTATGATTTACCCACTATAGAAAGTGATTAATCCTCTTGTCAAAAAAAACTTTTACCTAATAAATAGTGTACCATTTAAACGATGCTATCATTATTGAATTATTTCGCGACAGATGCCTTAAGAATAGGAAAATATAAATTTTCGTGAAAATTCATGGAGTTTAGTCCTAAAAGTTTAGCCTTAAAAACTTGAGGCTCTTCGGCTTAGTTATTCAACGTAGTTATAGCGGTTATGCAAGACATATCATCACTTAATGTCACGGTGTATGATGTTTGAGGTAGAGAACCGCGCCTCCGTTGAATGGCGCCACGAATACTATTCGTTTCCCTCCGGTTACTGACTTTGCCTCCACACTGATGCCTGTGTCTGGATTGAACCATTCTACTAAAAACTCCCCTTCCGTTTTGGAGAGATCAACCGCTATTCTTCTTGTCATTTCAGGTGGGCGGTAAATCAAATATTCAACATTAGGGTTTGCGAGACAATATCTAGTATGCGCTAGTTCTGGATGCGGAATCATATCAACGAGGTTCATGCGATCTGCAAACATACGAGTCTGCCCTAAAGCTTTTCGAGCTGAATCCCAGTCGGAATCGATTATTCCGACATTTATTAAACCAGTGTCGCAAGGATCCATGAATCCACTATCATAAGGATCCATAAAGATAGGGTTGTAGCCGCGGGTAAAGGCTTTCCACACCCACGTTGAGTCTCCGCCAATGCCCCATAAGTGATCCGTATCTAAGAGTACAATTTTCGTTCCATCAGCTGGCGGAGGATTGTAGCAGTAATTATAACCATCATCTGCTGGAGTGTTAGGCGATATCCAATCTGCCGGACTATTGAACAGACCCAAGTTTACTCCTCTTCCTTTAAGCGAATATTGAACTGTTATGCCTACAGGGTGTTGTTTAGGCTTATTTTTCTCGTAGTTATGTATGTAATTAACCATATGACACTGCCACTCCATAGATTCAACGTAGCTCTCATTTGATATTTCGTATAGTACATTATCTAGGTCATTAAGTGTATCTATTACTTTGCGTACATATAGTTCCTGCAGCCTTGTAATTGCTGGAACATCTAGGGTATGAATTCTCCCGATCCCTGTACTTTTTGGGTCTCCATCTATTCCGTTAATGTTATTGTGTTTATTAAATGGGTGTGCATCCCAAGGATTCGTTATTCTGCCTTTACTTTCAATGTCCCATCCCTGGAATAGCATAACAGAGACATATATGCCGCGGTCTCCGGCAGCTTTAACCCTTTCGCGGAGCCTATCAAAAAACTCTTGGTTGAATCTCGTCAAATCGAACTTCGGTTTGCCATCAAATGCTGTCCCTGGTCCAGTGCGTTTATAAATTAAGGGATGAACCAAGAGTTTTTCTTCGCTCCATCCATGCATCCATTCACTTCGCAATCCACATTCCCACGTCCACAGGCGTGTGAAGTTATAATTGTTTTTCTGCAAAAAGTCTAGGTAAGCTTCGTAATTGAATGGCGAATCGCTTTCGTATTCCTGAAGGTTACTCCACGTGTGAATCCCTGTTAAATAAACAGCCTTGCCGCTTCCATCAGTAAAGTATCGAGGATTTCGAGGGTGAACCTTTAGAGGTCCTGACGCTATTTTCGAAACAGTCACGATTATCACCAAGTTTTGATAATACAATTCTTTTTCAGACATGTAATCTTACAATTCCTAGGGCTTCTTGAGGTGTACCTATTTTGTTACTGTTTCTCTTTCCGCTTTCCTAACAAGGTCTTTTATCTTTTCTTCCACGGTTTTTTCTAGAGGTTGTGGATGATGAGTCTGCAATATTTCCTTCACTTCTTTTCGGGCTCTTTGCCAAAGGTCTTGTTTTTCTTTCTTCCACTCCTGAAGCCCTAATCTATTGGATATTTTGGGGAACCAACGCTCTTTTTTTAGCTGTTCTCTCGTGTGTTTTTGAGCTAAAAAATGGCCTCCTGGGCCAACAGCCTCAATCACATCTACGGCTAGAGAAGTCTCAGAGACCTCGATCCCTTTCATTATCCGCCTTATTCCGCCAAAAACCTCGTTGTCGATTACAAGTTTTTCTAGGCTACAACCGTTGCAGGAAGCAATGAGACCTATACCATTAACCAGATTGATTCCGGCCATCAAGGGTAGCTGTGCAGTCCAAGCGATTTCATACCCTGTCTGCGCGTCAATAACAATGGAGTCTGAACTTACTATACTTCCATATGAAGGAATACCGTAGTAGCGCATTATTTGAGTAGCACCTGCAACCACCAACGCGCCCTCTGGAGCTCCAAAGGCAGGAGTTGCTGTTCTCATGTCCATAAATGGAGGAGATGGACCTGCTGCTACCGGGTTTCCTGGATTAATTAGTTCAGCAATAAGAACCATGGATAAACATTCTGCAGCTGTCACAACAAGTGTTCCAGCTATAGAAACAGGCGTAGTTGCGCCATTGTTCGGGCAATTGATGAAGGTAATCGGCAGCTTATTTTTAACAAATTGGAATGTAACTTCTAAATCTCTTGAGGCGAGACGTAAGGGGCTGTTAGGCGACGCTAAGCCTAGAAGAATTGGTCTTTTACGGAGCTCATCTGTTCCTCCAGCTGCGATAGCTGCTATATCAATAATATATCCAGCTTGTTTTCCATCTCCAGGACAAACCCATGGAGTTTTGTAAGTATTACATATCATCGCTTCAGCTGAATGAACATCAACAAGGACAGGCGTAACATCTTGAATAATAGGAGACATACAGAGACTGAACTGATCACAAGCATCAGTCACAATAGCGTAGTGCTCAGAATCCTTTTTTGTAGCAGGTCTAGGTTCACCAGTCTCCAAATCAAGCATCCAAGAAGCGCCTGCACCTGAAGAAATAACTGTCTTGTCTCCTCCAATCATGACCTTTCTTCCATCTTGGGAATATACAACAAAACTACTCGGTGCCTTTCTGATTCCTTCTTTCAAGAGGTACTCTGGAATCCTCGCCTTCCTAGCCTTTTTGTCCACATTAGCACCAGCTTTATGCAACAACTCAAGAACCTCTTCATTTTCCACAAGAACCCCAACTCTTTCGAGAACTTCCGTGGTTGCCAAGTGGATATTATAAAGGTCATCATGGCTTAAAACATCGTACAAAAACTCGCACCTCTTATTGATCTTTCATCCCCAACAGCTTTTTGGCAACTATAACTGCTTGCACGGCATTTTCCGCGTAACCGTCTCCCCCTATCTCTTTAACCCATTCAGGGGTACAAGGAGCCCCACCAAATATAACCTTGACTTTGTCGCGTATTCCCTCAGCCTTTAAGGCTTCAATAACATTCCTTTGGCCAGGAAGTGTTGTTGTCAACAAGGCACTTGCCCCAACTATGTCTGCGTTAACCTCCTTTGCTTTCTTGGCGAATTCCTCTGCAGGTACGTCTTCACCTAAGTCGATGACTTCATAGCCAGAGGCAAAGAACATGGCTGCAACAATATTCTTCCCAATGCTATGGATGTCTCCCTCAACAGTGCCCAAGACGATTTTTCCCATTCTTTTAGTCTTGCCAGTCTTCTTCCTAAGCTCTGGTTCAAGCAGTTCTTTAACAGCTTTTTGAGCGGGTTCAGCAGCACTGACTAGTTCTGTTAGGAAATACTCTCCTTTCTCAAACTTTTCTCCCACAGTCTTCAGCGCTGCAGCTATTCCCTTCTCAATAATCTCTGAGGGGTCAACTCCCTTTTCTAAAGCTTTCTTAACAGCGCTTAGAACTCTCTCTTCCTCAAAACTCTGAATTGATTCATTAATTTCTTTAATAAGTTTATTTTTCTCTGACAATACTAGTTCACTTTAGATGTTTTTCAACGCTCTTGAGTTAACCCCTTTCATTGTATATATTGTTT
>CAZIFH010000148.1:0-3044 GCA_964539065.1 uncultured Candidatus Bathyarchaeia archaeon
AAAAGAGATAATAAATAAATAACTGTAAAAATGTATGTGAATTGGGATGATGTGTGGCGACGGCGTGGAGCTAAAGCTGTGACACCTAGTTACTTCACTGACCATCTATTATGCACCTAGAAACGGCAGGGCACCGAACGCTTTAAAAAATTGCCCAAGAATACAACTTTACTTTTGGCTAAACGTTTGATAGACCAATACACTAATAGTTTATTGGCGCCATTTAAAATTATATCTTGTTTACTCTTTGAAAACCATAAAAAAAGGGCGGCGGACTTGTAAACGATTTCAATCTGCTTATTTTCACTTTAGAAGAAAACGAAAGCAATGCCTGCTTAGAACTTTAGTTCCTATTATGTGAAATTGGTGATTGTGAATCTATTACGGAAACATCGAATATTAGTGGATTAGTTGTTACGAAAACCAATTTTGATCATTCAAGGTAATCACAGAAATAAGGAAAATCTTGAAGGAACGGCCTTAAGAATTTCAATACGTTTTAGGTGGTGTCTGATTGAAGTTGTGGTGCTATCGAGGCTTGATTTAATTAAAAAAGTCTCGAACTAGCCGAAGGCATAAAAGAAAATGAAACGTTCAGAATAACTGTCGAAAAGAGACATACCATACTTTCTTCAAAGATTATTGAAGTTGCAGAAGAAATAAACCGTAAGGTAGATCTACTAAAGCCCCCATTGGATTATTCTAATCGAGGTTCTAAGTGGTTTAACAGGTGTTTCTTTTATCAAGCCTAAAAACATTTTTTTAGTAGCGAAAGAAAAGAGCGAATCATGATTGTACGGCTAAAAGTGCTATGTGTTCAATTATAAGATTCGTCAATGCTTCCTTCTTTGATTTCCTCATTACTGCTTTTAATTCCTTATCCTTAATATTAAAAGTAGACATTATTTCCTGAATCTTCTTTTCTGTCAGCTCAATTATCTCAGTATATTTTTCGCCTTGTACAATTTGTGAAATTTTATCAAGAACATCTAATGATTTTTCAATTGTTTCAGAAAGTACTAAAACAATAATTTCTAGAGGGTCAGGTTTTATGCCCAGTAATTTGATGGCTTTACTAATCTGGCGTTGACCTGAAGCGTAAATCATGATTTCAACAGCCAAGTCTTTTGATATATTTCTACCGTTTCTAAACGCTATCAATGCATTTAATGTTGCAAAATAAAGATGGTCGAACCCTGCAACATAATTCGGATCAAAAAATTGGATGCAACAATCTTTAGCTTGATTTTTCTGTAAATTAAAGAGTGCAGGTATATTCTCAGTTTTTATGTTTTTGAATCCTTCAAGAACAAGATGTTTTCCTTCAACATTTATGTTTTTCATTTGCATTCTTCCCTTATGATCTCGCTTAGAAAACGGTCAATTAGGCATGTGTCCATTCCACCATCTGCAAGTTTCTCCTTTACTTCCTCTAAGGGAACATTTGCTTTTCTGTATATTTCTACAAGTTGTCTAAGAGTTTCTTTACGTTCCCATGGAAAAACGACCCATCTTCTAGTCTTCCTCTCGTAGTAGTCAGGTGTAATTATGCTCCAAGGCTTATAGAAAATTACAGCGGTTTTTACACAATTCGTCCCGTTTGACTCAAGATACTTCTTTGCTAGACAAAGGCTTTTTCCCGTATCAGCGACGTCATCAAACAGTAAAACGTCTTTGCCATTAACAGGCATAGATATTGGTTTGGTGATAATGGGTTCACTTGATGCTTTATTGACTCCAACATAGAACTCAACTGTTATGTTTGCAAGATTTGCGTTCCCCAGAAGATCACACATTACTCTTGCAGGAGTCAATCCTCCACGTGATATTCCTACAATGACGTCTGGTTTAAACCTGTCTTTTATAATTTTTTCATATAAGCTTAGCAACATTTCATAGATGTCGTCCCATGTTGGAGCTTCAAACGTTAAATCTAAACTCATTTCATTTCCTCAAAGATATAATTAGCTCTATTTCTGGCCTGTCTTAAATCATGTTATATAGAAGAAAAACGTTGTTTTTTATATGCTACTGCGGTTCCTGTAGTGCCCTAAGCCTTTTTACTAAGTTGGGATGAGTTGAGAAAAGTTCTGCAAACTCCTCTGTTGAGGATACTCTACGGTTTAGGTATTTTTGCACAAGCTCGTAATCGCTTCTCCAAACGTTGCTGCGATAAACCTCTTTAAGGTCTCTCCAGGCACTGTCTGGATCAGATATGAACAAAGTTTTGAGAGAACTCATACTTTGCATGGTGGGATATTGCCTTCTGGTCTTTTCAGTCCACTCTGCTATTTTGATAAGTCCTTCGGAAAGTTTTCTTGAGCCGTCTTCAACTACTGTGATGCTGTGTCTGTCAGCATAATATTCTCTTAGCCTACTAAGGTAAAGTGTAAAGAATGTAAGCACCCAGTATACCAGTATACTTAGGAAGCCAATTAATGCCAGAGAACTTCCTCTGTTTCTGTCATCCCTTCTACCGTAAATTGTTGACAACATCAAAGAATATCCGATATAATAGAAAATTGCTGGTAAAATAGACACAAACATCATTACTTGAACATCGTGATGCTTTAGATGCCCCAGTTCATGACCGATAACAGCTTCTATTTCTTCAGCGTCAAGCGTGTTCAGCAACCCGCTTGTAACGGCAACACAGTTACCTGTAAGCGGAGAACCATAGGCAAAGGCGTTTGGTATTGGAATTCGAGCGATCATAAGTTCTGGAGGTTTAAGATGGCTTTTATGACATATTCTATCAATCATGGCGTAGAGTTCAGGTTCTTCAGTTCGTGATACTTTCCTGACACGATACATGTAGTTAATCAAGTATGGGGCAAATAACCATTGAAGCACATTGATAAACACGATTGTCAGCAACAACGTGTAGAGAGTTAAAGCGTCAAATAACGAAAGTATAATTGTTAGGAATAGGGTTGAAAGACCAATTATAACGGCAACTGTTCCCATCATGGAAGCTTTCAACTTTATCGTATTCATTCAAGATCCCCAAAGAATTTAAGAAAAGACGATCTTCAATATATCTT
>CAZIFH010000149.1:0-2753 GCA_964539065.1 uncultured Candidatus Bathyarchaeia archaeon
TAAAGGGTCCTGTCGGAGAAACTTCTTTGGATGTAACAGTAAAATTGAGGCAACTATTCGACTTATACGCGAACATAAGGCCAGTTAAAAACTATCCTAACATTGAATGTATCAAAAGTATAGACGTTGTTATAGTTCGAGAGAATACTGAAGACCTTTACAAAGGACTAGAATTTGAACTGGAAAATTTTGCAATCGCTTTGAGAATAATTTCAGAAATTGCAACCAAAAGAATTGCTAGAATCGCAGGTGAAATTGCAACCAAAAGAAAAGGTGTTGTTACAATAGTTCACAAATCCAATGTTCTAAGGAAAACTTGTGGTCTGTTCTCAAAGGCTGCAAAAGAAGAGTTATCCCATTATCCAGTAAGGGTGAATGAAATGTATGTTGATGCTGCTTCAGCAATTTTGATAAAAAATCCTGAAAGATTTGATGTTATTTTGACAACAAACATGTTCGGAGACATCTTAAGCGATGAAGCAGCACAGATAGCGGGTAGCCTAGGAATAGGTCCTTCAGGCAACATAGGTGATTCTAAAGCCCTTTTTGAACCAATACATGGTGCCGCCCCCGATATAGCTGGTAAAAATATAGCAAATCCATATGCTATGATTCTTTCATTCAAAATGCTATTAGACTGGTTGGGTGATAAAAAATATGATAAGAGGCTTAAGGAAGCATCTTCTCTACTTGAGTCAGCCGTGATAAATGCTCTTAATATGGGGTACAAAACTCCTGACATAGGCGGCGATAAAAAAACAGATGAAATAGGACATTTTCTTCACAAATTAATAAAAAATTTATAAAGACAAATTTTTAAAGCAAAATTACAACAGACATAAACTTGTGAAAGCCGGGATCGCCTAGCCTGGTAGGGCGATGGCCTGGAGTCTAATAGACTGAAAGCCATTGACTCGAAAGAGTCTTGGGGGTTCAAATCCCCCTCCCGGCGCCAAAATTTTGCTAAGGTATTATTTCAACAGAATTATTGTAAGCCGGATATATCAAGTCATTTAACTCTATAATACCACTTTCAACCATTTCAAGCAATTTTGGCCTTACCTTCCTCATCCTCTCCACTAACCACATTGTTATCTTGCATATTTCATAAAAACCTTCTTCCCCCCAAAGTTTTTCCATGTACGCGTACAAGCATCTCCCACCACATTCTTTTAAAAAATTACAGGAGGTACACGGTTCTTCAATAAATGTCTTTTTACTTTCCCTAAAGTTTCTTAAATCTTCAGCTAATAACGCCCACTTTTCTTCAACAGCAATTGGACAGGCCAACACCCTTCCATCAGTTGTTATGGTCACAGAATCTGTACCTGAACCACAGGGAGGTACACTTCCTCCATAAATACTCCTTTTCAATATTCCTTGAAATGGAACTATTCCATAAACTCTTCCATTTTCTATATTTTCTAACCAAAAATGTAGAAGCTTACCAAGGTTTGGAAGATAATTATTTTTCACCCAACCTTTAAAATCTTTCCATCTTTCACTCCATACAACATTAAGTTGCCAATGCACATGATCAAAAATTTTTAAAGAAAGTAGATGTAGAACATCTCTATAAATGTCACTATCCTCTGTTAATGTCATACGTGCGACTAGGTCTCCTTTGAACCCTCTCTTTTTTAGCCATCTCGCACTTTCTAAAACTTGATCATAAACTCCATTTCCTCTATACATGTCTGTAACCTCTTTAACACCGTCTATAGATAATAGGATTGTATCAAAGTTGTTTAAGAGTTCAATACTAACCTCTTTAATCAAAAGCCCATTTGTTTGAAGAATAAATTTCCTTGCAGGTACCTCTCTTAAAACCGTTTTTATAAAACTAAGGTTTAAAAGAGGTTCTCCACCATAAAAGCAGATATAACTTTCCCTATCTCTCTTTATTAAATTTTTTAAGTCATCAAGTTTATATTTTATCTCCCATGGCATCTTCTCTTTTCTAAAGCTTCCTCCACAATATTTACAATGCAAATTACACTGTCCAGTTGCATATACTATATAGAGCATTGTTCATCAAACCACGCAATGGAACTCTCGACTTTAAATAGAGGGTGTCTCTTTCTGCCATTAAAATTGATTTTATTTTAATCTTTAGTTTTAAAGTGAATAGTCTAAAGAATTTTGTAGCTAACATCTTTTAATTTCATGCCTACAAGGTTGTAAATAAGCTTTCTAATTTTTTCCATCTTCCCTCTTACGACTAATGTTTCAAAGCATCGTTCAACATCTAAATGTACATGTAGTGTTGAAACTATTATATCAGAGTGCTCATGCTGTACATCTAGTAGCTTATCAACAAGTTCCTTCTCGTGCTCGTAAATGTAGTTTATTGTTCCAACACCCTCTTCTTCCCCACTTTTTGCCATCATCATGTTTTCATCTATAAATAGCTCAACTGCTTTAGAAATCGCATGCGATCTTTTCCTTATCCCCATATCCTTCATTACCTTTTCCAGCTTATCTAAAACGTCGCTAGGAATTGTAACACTAACTCTTACAACCCTTTCCAAGTAAAATCATCCTCTTTTTCATTTTCAATTTGAATCCTGAATCCTTATTAAACTTTTTTAACATGCTTTTTCTAGAAAATAAAGATGCATAGCTTCTGTGAAGTAGTCACCGAAGACCTTCTTCCTCCTATAAGAGCGTTAGTAGCTCATAGGCTTAAGGAAAAAGGATATTCTCAAACACAGATTTCAAATTTTCTCGGAAAGACTCAGCCTCTAATAAGC
>CAZIFH010000150.1:0-8473 GCA_964539065.1 uncultured Candidatus Bathyarchaeia archaeon
TATTTCTTTAAGATTTTTTTCTTCTATAGCCTCCAGTTCAAACAGTCCAAAACCAAGATCAGCAACTTCAGAAGCAGCTTTCAATACGCCTCCGATTGGCGGAGGGTATCCATATTTCGCTATGGCATAAGCCCAGCAACAACCGATTTTCATTGAATAATCTTGGTTAAACATAAGTTGTCATAATTTTATAGACAAAAAAGAATTTCATAATAAAAATATATTGGATAAATATTTTCAATTCAAAAACTACACATACGAAAATGAAAGATAAAGATTAAAGAAATGGGGCGTTAATAGTCGTAGATGAGTAAAAAATTTGAGTATATGGGAGTTTTCTTCGAATGTTGTATCTTTGAGAAGTATGGACTTGGAAACTATAATGAAACCTTCAAATATTTAAACGAGCTAGGCTTCAATACGATTATCCTAGTTGATTCTTATTTCGAAGGTTATGGAAAAAATGGGAAATATATTATGTGGAAAAGCCAGAAGAGCTTAACCGAAGGCATTCCCACCGCTAAGAAATACTTTGACTTAATAATGGTTCATATTGGAAGTGGGCTGTATTTTTATCCACAATACTTTACAGATATAGGTGTTAAGCTTTCGCATCATTTTTATAAACATCAGTCGCCAATTCACGAAAAGGGACTGATATATTATTACGATGAACCAGTTATTGATGCTGAGGATTTTTCAAACATAGTGAAGTACATGAAGGATCGGAATCATAAGGTCTCTGTTACTTTTGGAGGAAGTAATTATTCCTATATGAAGGAAGTCCTCGACACAGGGGTTGAAATAGATTATCATATAATAGATGTTTATCCAGTTCTCTTACGTAGCTCAGATGCTGAAACCGAAAGAAAAATACTTGAAATGGAATCTGAAATAAAATGGGTTCGTAAACTTCTTTCCAAAAAAAAGATGTTCTTCTTGATGCAAATGTGGGCAGCGCCGAATTCAGCAAGATATCCTTCTATTGAGCAGACTAAAAAGATGCTTGATATATGTCTTGATAATAACGTAGATGGAGTTATTTTCTTCTTATGGAATTCAGGATGGACAGGTATGGAGTCTCTATCTGGCATGGATATACTGCCATATGAGTATCATAAGCTAGCAAGCATATATGCACCGAAGAAACCATAAAGCTATAATGTCTTGTCTGCTGGTATTTTCATCTAGAGGGTTATTCCGGAACTAATTATACAACAAATGATTATCTAGTAACAACAGAATAGGAACTTCTTCTTTCCTGCTTTATTATTACAAATATATAGTAATTTCTTGAGCAGGCTGGACTGGTAACTACTGAATAATCATGTAGGGCATAAATGAACGAAATTTAGAGAAGTAATATTATAATTATACGGAATTATTCATTTTAGGTCATTTTCATCTAGAATGGCTTTATCCAAACGGTTTTCCCAATCATAAGTAGAGCACAGGCTAGCCCTATTGCAAGTCCCTCTCCGCAAGCTAATCCAGCTACTATTACAGCCCTATATTTCTCCCACCATTCCTTGCCGATAAATCTTTGAAAAACAAATTTACTCATAAGTGCCCCTATAAGTAATGGTATAGAATATGCTGGTAATGTGCTTGTTCCTGCTAAAAAGCCAACTAAAGAAAAAGGAATTGAAGTGAACCTAAGTAAGAATTCACTTACAATTCCGAGAACCACTATTACCGCAAATGATCCACCTATAATTTGAGGTTGTATAGCTATGTTTCGACTATACCATGTGCCCAAAGTAAGTGCTTGAATTGGCCACTGAATCAAAGTATATGGGTATGTTGAGGAAGGGATTGGACTCATGCTCCAAAAGAAGGAAACGAACAATAGACTAAAAATCGAGTAACACAGAATAGCAATGCCATATGCCTTAAAGAAGCTAAGGGGTTTGGTTCCTGTATCATATGCCACTTTTATTGCTTGAGTCCATCCTGCAGATGCAGATGTACCTCCAGCAACAGGGTATGAGGATACACCACTAAAAGCAGGATATACAAACCATGCTTGGACGCCTGAGTATCCACTTAAGAGCACTGCTCCTTGCCAAAGATACGGTATGCTTATAGAATATCCAGTCTCTCCTACAGAACGCGCTGCCATCAAAGCGTAGATAGGACCTGCTACTAAGGAAAGTAGTAGTGAAATCCAGATCGGAAAATCTGGAAGCAACATATAAAGAACTAGATTTGAACCTATGGTTCCAAACAGGAAAAGTGCAATAAGGTATTTTAACGGAAGGAGTCCTCTTTTTCTCAATAAGTCTGGATTAGATGATAATCTTATGAGATTTCTAAAGGTTCTAATTAGCGATTGGTGATGTTTAATCAGAGATATTGCTGCAAATGCTATACCAAATCCTATAAAAGGCGATATCCACACATTCAGGTAGGACCTTTCATAGACAAGAGCTAAATTCATTCCCTGCATCCACTCGGATGTCCATAGAGGAAATAGTTGTGCAAGATAGGTACGAGTAATCCAATTGCCAAATAACCAGATCGACACTGAGCCAATGGTTATAGAAGCCACCGTACTTAACGGGATCAAAAAACCTCCAAGGTATGGTAGAAGATCGGTCGAAAGACCAAGTGCAGCTCCTGGTAGGATGCTTTCAATTGCGTATGGTCCCGTTGTAAGATCTAACCATGGAACCGGAATGATACGTTGTACAGATGGAACTACCATTGGTAGAGAGTATACAATAATACCATAGGTTATTCCAATAGTAGCTGTCGCCATAAAAATCCTTAGCTTGTCTGGCCTCCTTTCAGAAAGTGTTGTTATCATCTCATAATCGATGGAAGCCAAAGGAAAGGGTAATTTTTCCTCCTCAATGTACAATTGAGCGCAAATGAATGTTAATGCAATTTCTTGGGTTATAAGGAAAACTACTCCTTGAAGGTAAGTAATTACAACAGGTAAGAGCCACTCAGATGAAAGGAAGGTTCTTTGTCTCCATATATTTGAATTATATGGCGGAGCCCACCAAGAAGGCACTATTTCTGGTAATGGTAACTTTGTAAATGGATCAATAAACATTCTTGTTATTGGTGATGAAAGGAAATATCCTCGAAAAACAAGATCAAGGAATGGGACATTTAGTGCTGCTGTACCTGCCATCATATATATTACATAAAGCTCGTGTTTATTGATTTTTGAGCCAAATGTGCTAGCCAGTTCTGTGAAAAAAATAGCTATGATATAAACAGCAGTACTACCTAGACTTACTCCTGCTACAAGAGACATATACAATGTAATTGGTAACATGAATAGCGAAGCGAAAACTAGGGCGAGTGCTGATCTCCAGGTTATTCCTTCATTTAATTCTGATTCGGTCGAAACTGACAGGTTTTTTTCTGATTTCATTTAGGAGTTTCCTTTTTGGTTGCTTTTGGCATACACTGAAGTAGATCGTTTATCCTTCTTTGTCTTTATTCTTTATTTCCATATTGTATATATTGTATGATGATAAGGTAAAATAAAAGATTCATTTATTTTTGATAATCAAATTTGGTGGGAGCGAGGTTCTTTAGGTTGATGGAGTTGCTTAATATATTTTTTAAAATGAAGAGGTCAAAGAGGTAAGATAGCCCGTATGAAATGGAGGCGTACACCAGTTATTATTGATACGTTCGTTAACTTTTACCGCATAAACCGAAATCTACGTGATAAATCATGAACTTGTTGACTCGTAGTCGTGTACTGGTGTTTTTCCTAACGTTGTTAACCTTTTTTCCATTAGTATTTGTGAATTGTGAAGCTTCAAAAACGTACGCTCAAATCAAAGAAGGAGGTCTTAATTATGTCGAAATTTTAGAGTCAATAGATATTAGTAAAATTGCCTATCACTGTGAAATTTTGTCGAATTTCGGATCTAGGGTAACAGGATACCAAGGCTCATATCTCAGTGCAGATTATATTCAAAACGTTTTCGACAGTTATGGTCTAAATGTCTCTGTGCAAGAATATGATGTTCATGTTCCTATAGATAACGGAGCATCGATAATTGTCATTACACCCGAAGGAGGAGAAGAGATAATTCCTGCATATTCGGTATGGCCAAATTTTGTTCAAACATGTCCAATTCCTCCAGAAGGTCTAGACGGGCAACTATTGTACGTTGGTTCAGGAAGTGTCAGTGAGTTCAATGGAATGGACGTGGATAACAATATTGTTTTGATGGATTTCAATAGTGCTGATAATTGGATCAATGCTATGAAATTTGGTGCTAAAGCTGTAATATTCATTGAACCAAACAAAACTGATCTGTTCGAGGCATATGGCAAACTCTCACAAGTACCTGTATACTTTCCCCGCCTATATGTTTCAGAAAAAGATGGAGCTGAGTTACTAAACTTCGTGAAAAAAGGAGCTAAAGTAAATGTCAAATCAAGCATGCAATATAAAAAAGTGACTGCTAAGAACGTAATCGGCATCATTGAAGGATCTGAGGATCCAAATAACGTAATAATTATTGTTTCCCACTACGATACATGGTCAGTTATACCTGCTTTAGCACCAGGTGCTGACGAAGCCACAAGTGTATCAACTTTATTGGAACTAGCTAGACTCTTCTCAATATACAAACCTAAAAGGACCGTTTGGCTTGTTGCCCTCTCGGGGCATTACCAAGCTCTCGCAGGAGCTCGAGAATTTGTGGAAGAATACTTTTTTAACACAGAAACGTTCTCTGATCAAAAAAGAGTTTTGACGGTTCTTGGGCTAGATTTTTCAACAGATAGTGACACGATGGCTCTGGTGTGCCGGGGGGATTTTTATGGAACTATTACAGGCATTGCGTTATATCGTCAAATTGATAAATATTTGTCATCACGTATCTTCAATGAATATTTACCATTGATTGGTCAGCAGTCAGGCAAGTCATATAATCAGATTCTTTCTGATGGCATTATGTCTGACCCCTCTATGCCTACTAATAACTATATGCTCGATACAGAACCTTTCATTGCCGCACATGGAATTGGAGTAACTTTTCGAACTGCGAATAGTTATAGAAGAAACTGGGGAACTCCACTAAGTACAATAGATAAAATAAATATGGACAATCTAGCTTCGCAAGTAGAAGTGGCGACTTGTATACTTTTTAGTATTATCAATGATAGGGGCTTTGTTGTAGATTGGAGTGAAATAAAACCCGCAAGAATCTACAGATCAACGGTTCAAGGAGGAGTGACTACTGGGTTTTTGACCGTTATTGGTAAAACTTTGAGTTACAATTACACTAAAGGATGGTACAATTTGATTCCAAATCTTCTAGTAGCAATTTCTAGAGTTCCGTACTCTGAAAACCGTTTTTCCACAATCATTACGGAGAGCGATGATTTTGGAGAATATAAAGCTGTGGGATTATTATATGGATTTGCAATGGCATCTCCCGCATTGACAGTATATGGAAGCGGCGGTCTCACATATGCACCTTTGAGTAATTTCGCAAAACAAAATCATTACTATATTGAAGCTTTTGGCATCAATTCAACAACGGGCGAATATATTTATGCTCCTGATCATGGTCAGTATGGATCTCAAAGGTTATCCTTTCATGTTCTTCCGAACTCACAACCGTCCAGTTCCTTAACTGTGGTCTTTAGAGCAGCAAATATCGTTGTATTAGACCTGCTTAATCCTGAGACCATGAGTGGAATTGCATCGTTAGATCCAAGGTATCCAGATAGACCATGGTATTCCAACTCCTTTGCTGTAAGCCTATATGACTATAATACGCTAAGCGAATTTAGCCATTACAGTTCAATTATCCTACCAGCAAATGGAAGAATTATGCTATTTTTTGTTCCTCTTGGTGTTCGAGTAGCAATCATATATAATTTTGGAGCCTTACAAACACGATTCGGAGTTCTGGTCAATTCTACCATGGAGAATCCAGAAGGGTTCGGGTATCATGAGGGTAAAATCTATTCTATCATTGACTATAGAGATCTTTATAATTTAGCTTTTAGTCGTTATCAATTCCTTAATATTTCTTATATCAGAGATCCTATAACCGAAATATATCTCGAAAAAATACGTTGCATTCTTGATGAATATGCATTTGCCAATGAAAAAAGATTGTATGATGAAGCAACCGAATATGAACTTAGGTTATGGACATGGTCCGCAAAGGCTTATGCCCAAGTTATGAATTTGATTAATGACATTTCGTATACTGCAGTGCTCATATTTTCATTGCTTATCCCCTTTGCACTCATGATGGAGATCATTATTTTTAGATCATCAGGATTACGTAGACTAACAAACATTTTAGTCTTTTTCATAGTTCCCTTTGCTATTTTCTATTCTTTTCACCCAGGTTTTAGAATAGCAACCAATGCTTACATTGGAACAATAGGGTTAGTCATGCTGACATTTTTCATATTTATCTTTATAATCATAAGAAATGAACTTAGTAAATTAGCCAAAGACGTAGAAAGAAAGCTTGTGGGATATCATGCTTTTGAAAAAGGTACAATATCAACCGTAACTTTTGCTTTTTCATTAGGGGTAGAAAATTTGAAAAGGCGGAAGCTTAGAACCGTTTTGATTTCGCTTACTGTAACTATCATTACATTCAGTCTGATTTCCTTAACTTCAATATCTTTCATTTATGACATAACATTTTCTCCAACAGGCACGAGCGCAACATACAATGGCATTTTATTAAAAGGTCTTCCAGGTACAAAATATTATCTTGATTCCACAGTTGCAGATTACATTAAAGCTGTTGTAGGAAAAGAGGCTGTAGTATGCTTAAGGGCATGGTACTACCCTCAAGCTGTAAATAATGTAGTATATGCCAATATCAAAAGCTCATCAAATGAGTATCCTATCAGTGCAGTATTAGGTCTTTCATCTATGGAACCTCTCATACGCTCATTTAACAACTCAGCATTATCTGAAGGTAAATGGATTGATGATGACTATGCTGAAAGTTGTATACTTCCGAAATCAGCTAGTGATGTACTAGGTGTAAAAGTTGGAGATAAAATAGACTTTCAAGGAATAGAACTGTCAGTTATTGGAATAATTGATGAAAGAATACTAGACACAATCCATGACCTTGATGGACAAGGTATAATTCCGTTTGATCCGGGTCGTATAAAAGACGTGAGTTTTCAAAGCTTTTATCCGTCTGATGAATTTATACCATTACCATCCCGATTAGTATTGATCGTTCCATACAATTTCGTTTTAAAAATAGGTGGAAAAGTAACATCCGTTGTGGCGACATCTGCAAATTCCGAGATTGACTTAATGAAACTTTCAAAAGAAATTTTCCAAAATTTGAATCTTTTTGTTTATGTTGGCTTAAAAGGCAATACATACTATGCTTACATGTCTTCGGCTGCTCAGATCCAAGGATTAGTCTATTATGTAATTCCTTTGTTTCTTGGTAGCTTTTCAATTCTCAATTGCATGTTAGGAGCTATAAATGAACGATTGAGGGAAATCACAACTTATAGCGCTCTAGGTCTTTCTCCAAAGGGAATTATTATTTTCTTTTTTGCAGAGGCACTCTCTTACTCGGTAATTGGTGGCGTTATTGGATACATGAGTGGAATAATTATGAATTCATTTCTAACAAACTTGATGCCTAAAGATTTCATTCTAAACTACTCATCTACCTCATCGTTGATTGCGGTGTGTTGCGCTTTTGCATCGCCATTATTATCAACAATATATCCTGCCATCATTTCGTCTAGATTAATAACGCCACTTATGGAACGTAAGTGGAAAATCACAACTAAGCCCTCTGGAAATGTTTGGACAATACCTCTACCGTTTGCCATTTCTAATTTTGAAGAAGTACAAGGAATTCTATTGTTTATGAAGGAATATTTTGAAGCTCATACCATTGAAAGTACAGAGAATTTCATAGTAAGGAGTATTAAATTAGAAAGACTTAGGCTTGTTACACAGTCTTCTTTAAGACCCTTCGAAATGGGTGTTCTACAAAACGTAGAACTGGTAGCAAGATATTCAAAGAACACGAAAAATTATGATTTTGTAATGAATATTGAGCAAATAGGTGGCGTTCGAGAAGTTTGGATTCGTTCAGTCTACAAATTTGTGGATGCTGTCCGAAAACAATTGTTAGTATGGAGATCTCTAAAGCCATCTGAAAAGGAGAGATACATGGGCGGGTTTTTATCATAGTCAATCATGTTTATGACCTAAGGCTCTTTTATCTTGGTAAGGAAGCCTTACAAAAAGTATTAGAAGACAGACGTACTTATCTTAAACAACGTTTGGTATAGTTAAAAACGAAAAATCTATGGGGACCAAAATCTTCGAATGCTTGCAATCAGAAAAACAGTGCCTAGACAAGATTTGCAGAGGTAATCTCAGTATGCACCAAGGATGAAACAAGCAGGCAAATATTTGTTGCTATTCATAAAGGTAGTAAAAAGTAGTATATATTGCAAATATATTTTATAG
>CAZIFH010000151.1:0-13946 GCA_964539065.1 uncultured Candidatus Bathyarchaeia archaeon
TATCTCTTTTAATCAAACAAACAGCAAAAAAGCTGAAAATAATATTAATTAGTTGCTGTTTCCAAAAATGTGAAATGGTACATACAATTCTTTGTGAGGAGTGTAAATTGAACTCTTTCAGCTTCGTTCATGTTGCAGACATTCACTTAGGTTATGAGCAGTACAACCTTGCTGCACGCCGAGAAGACTTTGACAGAACATTCGGCGAAGTCGTAGAAAAAACGATCGCCATTAAACCGGACTTCATGATTATTGCAGGAGACCTTTTTCATCAAGCTCGCCCTTCAAATGCAACTCTTGAAGTCGCCATAAAGAATTTTAAAAAACTGAGTACTGAAGGCATACCTGTACTTGCTGTGGATGGTTCGCATGATGCATCTCCCAACATGATCACAGGCACAATCCTTAATCCTCTCGACAGCGCAGGTCTCATTTATTATTTGCCGAGACATGAAGGAGCATGCTGGGAGAACGGAAACTGTTATGTGTACGGAGTACCTAACTATCGAAGCCGCTACAGGACTGAGATTCAGCTACCAAAATTTTATGATATGAATAAGCCTAAACCCAGACCTGATGCCTTTAACATTTTCGTCTTCCACATGGCTCTTGACCTCCCAGAAATCATGAAGGGAAGGCCTTTACAATATGCTGAAGCTTCCTCTGATTACGTTCCAACTGGGTTTGACTATTATGCAGGAGGACACATTCATACACCTTGGCAGTTTCCCTTTAAAAAATCGCGGCTTGTATACAGTGGGTCAACTGAGACGGTCACCTACGAAGATGCAACTGTTGAAAAAGGGTTCTATCACGTTGTGGTGCAACAGAAAGATGAGGTTGAAATTACGAGGTGCAGGCTGGAGACGCCGCGTAGATTCAAAATTATCGAGAAAGATTATACAGGTCTTACGCCACAAAAGATTACGGCGTTAGCTGCTGAAATAGTTAAAGAGGTAGATGAGCCTGAAACCGTAATTGTCCCAGTGTTGAAGGGAACTTTACCTGTCGAATCTAGTAGAAGACAAATTGACCATGCCAAAATCAGGGGAGCAGCTGAGAAAGCTCTTTTAGTTCATGTTCTAGTTATGATGAAAGAAATGGATATTCCAGAAGAAACAATACGATCAATATTCGAGGGAGAAATGAAGGATATAAAAACAAGATCTTTTGAGTTTTTCCGCAAATATTTTTCTCAAAGATACAAAGAAGCCTATGCAGAAAAAAACGCACATTTAGCTCTTGACTTAATCCAGTTTTTAGTGAAGGGAGACGAGAAGAAAGCTGCGTCGCTTTTGGAGGAAGCGCTCGATGAAAATTGAAAACGTCGAACTTGAAAACATAAGGTCTCACATTAAAACACATATCGACTTCGGCGAAGGCTTCAACTGCCTTGTAGGAGGATTGGGAACAGGCAAATCCAGTGTTTTATATGCGATTGACTTTGCTTTTTTCGGTGAGCCCATTGGCAGAAGCTATGATTATCTGCTTAAAGAAAACGCTGAACAAGGAAAAGTTATTGTTAAATTTGTTAAGAACGGAAAAGAATATGTCATACAAAGAGCTTTGAAAAGACAGAAAGATAGAATAACCCAAGACATAGAACATCTCTCTCTCCAAGAAGAAGGCAAAGTGATAGCTGAAACAAAAAACGATGCTGTTGCGGAGCAGCTTTTTTCAATAATAGGCTTCGACAAGGAGATTTTCAGAGAAATAGTTTGGATGCGTCAAGAACACTTGAAAGACGTGCTAAACATGACGGCTGCTGACAGACAAAAGCATCTAGACAAGCTTTTTAGTCTTTCAGACTACGAAGATGCATGGACAAACCTTAGGCAAGTCATCGCTGGATTTGAAAAGGAATCTGAAATTTTACGGCGAGATCCCGATGTTGCAGGAATAAATGATCTAAGATCTCAACGAAACAAAATAGCTGAAGAGATTGCAACTAAAGAAAAAGAGATTATGGAAATTGGGGTTAAACTTTCTGAAGCTAAAAAAATATATGAGCAATCTTCAGCACTACTGGAAAGTCTAGAATCAATACGCCGAGCAAACGAGGATCTCAGAAAACAAGAATCTACTCTTCAAGTAAAACTTGAAGGCATTCAACAGTCTTTAAATAGGCTTGCTGAAGAAATCCAGAAACGTCAATCGAGGATTGTAAATCTGAAGAAACGGCTCGTTCTTCTTAATTCTCAGTTAAGTTCTTATCAAGAGAAGCTACGAGAGTTAGGGTTGTCGCCTATTCTTACACTTGAGCAGCTGTTGAATTATAGACAAACGTTGCAGGCTGAAATTCTAAGCAATTTAGGTCAAGAAGAAAGCCTTAGGTCTGATATTAGTAGGTTAACTCAGCGTATATCTAGCCTCGCTAAGGAAAACACATGTCCCTTATGCCTTCAAACTCTTGATTCAAACTACCGGGAAGAATTGATGCAGAAACTATACAATGAAATTGACGAAAACAAGCGGCGCCTCAAAAATATCGAAGAAGCAACAGAGAAGCATGAAAGTCTGCAAAAAAATCTTGAAGCTGTTATTCAAAGTTTTCAAATAATTCAAACTCGAACCGAGGAGATTAAAGGTCAGATAGAAGACGAACAGAAGATGCTGAATGAAACTCAGCAGCATTTTAACATGAGCCAAAAAGACGAAAAAACGCTTGATGCTGAACTAGGTTTGCTTCGTTTAAAAATCAGGAAATTTAACGTTTCCGATTTAGAAAAGGCGCAGGAAGAAAGCAGAGTTGCCTACGAACAATATTCTGACCTTAACCATAGGGTTCAAACCCTAGAGTTAAGCATATCTGAAGCTACTAAAAGGATGCAGACCATAGAAGAGCGCTTGTTAATTGCTCAACAGAAAAAATCTAGGCTTGAAAGGGTTAGCAAGGCAGCTTCATTGGCACAGGAAATTCGACAGGCCTACAGAAGCGTTCAGCCGCGATTGAGAACGGAGTTCGTAAGGTACCTTGAAAGAATTGTTCAACAAGTCTTAGATGAGCTATCTGGAGCTGAAGGCTCAGCATTTATTGTTAGAATTGATGAGAACTACACCCCGATAGTTGAAGAAGAGAAAGGCTGTGAAAGAAGCATTATGAATCTTTCAGGCGGCGAAAGAACGCTTCTGGCATTTGCTTACCGTTTAGGGCTTGGTCAACTTATCATGCACTGGAAGACTGGCCATGGACTTCCCATCCTTCTCTTGGACGAACCAACCGAAAGCTTGGGAAGAGAAGACGGCTCAATAGATCGGCTTGCAGAATCACTTTCACGATTGAAGACAGTTGAACAGGTTATTGCGGTGACGCACAACGAAGGTTTTGCAGAAAAGGCCGATCACGTCATAAGGCTGGAGAAGCCTGAAGACAAAAGTGTCGCTTATGTTGAGCGGTAATCTGGAGTTATAGAAGCATGCTTAAAATAGGATGTTGCGGCTACCCTATTGGTGCAGAAAGGTATCAAGAAACATTTAGGATTGTCGAGCTGAACAGTACTTTCTACAAGTATCCTCAACCTCAGACTGTTAAAAAATGGAGAGAAAAAGCGCCTAAATACTTTGAGTTCACCGTAAAGGCGCATCAAGACATAACCCACAAGTTCAAGATGAGATATGATAAGACGTTAAATATGCTTAACTGTATGAAGGAGATATGTTGCCTTTTAGACGCCAAGGTTTTGCTATTCCAGACACCTGCATCCGTAAAACCTGATAAACTAAAGGAAATCGAAAAATTCTTTGGGCAGGTTAACCGCGAAAATCTTTTTTTAGTTTGGGAAACTAGAGGGCCACTTTGGGAAACTTTTGAAGCACGTGAAAAACTTGCTGCGGTTCTTGAAAGGTGTGATGTTTCACATGTTACTGACCCATTTAAGTCGATGCCTGCATATGTAGGTAAAGTAGCTTACTTAAGGCTTCATGGGCATGGAGAACGAACATATCAATATCAGTATTCAGATACAGAACTTGAAAAGTTGTTTATGAAAACAAAAATTTTGGGCAAAAGCAACAGAGATGTTTATGTATTCTTCAACAACCTTGCAATGTTTGAAGATGCTAGAAGATTTCTTTTCTTTGCAGATACAAGATGCTTTCCGAAACCAAAGATTAACGGAAAAGAAGCATTAAAGGCTATGCTTAGCAAGGTGAAATATCCTGCGACAAAAAAAGTTTTGATTGAAAAGATAGGTTGGAAGATAATTGAATTGGAAGACGGAAAACAGGTTAGGCTAACGGAACTGTTAAACTCACTTTCGCGTAGTAGCTACGCTAGTTCTGAAGCAGTAACAAAAGAAATTTTGATTTAACTGTTTTTCACCAGTATTTTAAAGACAAGTTTTCCATATAGTCGTTAAGAGATCTTACTGCAGGTTCTTCTATAGCTCGGTATTTGAGAACCTTCGCAAGCGCTGAAGCCAGCTCCAAAGTTGTTACTACAGGAATGTTGAACTCGACAGCCAATCTTCTAATTGTATACTCATCCTCTAAAACATCTGTTTTTTCATCGTCAGAATTTATAGCAGGTATATTAATGACGAGACTGATCTTTCTTTCAACTAAATAATCAAGGATGTTAGGTTTCTTTTCCGCCTCCTTCACCTTATACAGAACAGTGACAGAATCAAGTCCAGCTCCGCATAAAACCCCAGCAGTATGCTCAGTTGCACAGATTGTGAAGCCTAACTCTCCCATGCTTTTAGCTAAGGGCACAACCTTTCTTTTCATTGCTTCTCCGCCGACTGTGATAAGGATTGAGCTGCCTCTCTTAGGCATTTCAAACTCGACAGACTGCAAAGCCTTAAACAAAGCATCAGCAAAGTTCTCGCCAAGACTGGCAGCTTCACCTGTACTAAGCATCTCTACGCCTAATATAGGATCAGCGCCTGTGAGACGCATGAAACTAAACTGTGGAACCTTCACACCCACATGTCTAATTGGAGGCACCTCAACAATTCCAAGTTCACGCAACGTTTTGCCCAGCATAATGGCTGTTGAAATATTGATTAGGTTTACTCCCACAGTCTTGCTTACATAGGGCAACGACCTTGAAGCACGTAGGTTGCACTCAATAACGGAAACTTCGCCGTCCTTGATAAGGTATTGAATGTTAAATGGCCCTTTAATCTTTAAGGCTTTGGCAATTGATTTTGAGTAACTCTTAATCTTTCTTATTATATTGTTGCTTAATGTTTGAGGCGGAATACTCATGACAGCATCACCACTATGAACACCTGCCTGTTCCACATGCTCAATCACTGCGCCAATCAAAGTGTCTTTGCCGTCTGAAACACCATCTACCTCTACCTCTTTCGCTCCAGTCACAAATTTCGAAATAACAACTGGATGTTCCTGAGAAACCTTGGCCGCAAGCTCAAGATAGTCTCGCAACTCGTTCTTGTTCTGAGCGATTCTCATTGCATAGCCAGACAAGACATAGCTTGGTCGGACAAGAACTGGATATCCTATTTGTTCAGCAAATGTTTCAGCCTCTTTAATTGTTGTGAATTTACTCCACTTTGGCTGTGAAATTCCGAGACGATCAAGCAGTGCACTAAACTTCGATCTATTTTCAGCCTGATCTATACTTTCGCTTGACGTGCCAAGCAAGTTCGCTCCAGTCTTAACTAACTTTAAGGCTAAGTTGTTGGAGATCTGTCCGCCAACACTACCAATGATACCTAAGGGTTTTTCTTTTTCATATATGTCTAAGATCCGTTCAAGCGTCAACTCTTCGAAGTAAAGCTTATCAGAAATGTCATAGTCTGTGGAGACGGTTTCAGGGTTATAATTAACCATTATGGCTTCTTCTACGCCTTGGTTTTTTAGAGCCCATATAGTGTTGACTCCGCTCCAGTCAAACTCGACGCTTGACCCTATTCTGAAGACCCCGGCTCCTAAAACCATCACTTTTTTCTTGTTGTTGCCGAAATCTACATCGTCTTCGTCACCGTTATAAGTCAAATACAAATAATTTGTTTTTGCAGGCCACTCAGCAGCTAATGTATCAATCTGCTTCACTACGGGAACTATACCGTTTTTCTTTCTAAATTTCCTTATTTCTGCCTCGTCAACATTGAGACATTTGGCGATCTGAAAGTCTGAAAACCCTAAACGTTTTGCTTCTCGAATAAGATCCGCTGCATTCCTGCTTTTTATACTCAAAGCGTTAAGACGTTTTTCCATCTCAACTATATTTTTTATTTTATAAAGAAACCATGGATCAATTCCTGTAAGCCTGTAAATTTTGTTTATTGTAATTCCCATTTTGATGGCGGCGACAATACTAAATAACCTCTCATCTGTAGGATTTTTCAGCATGTCAAGCAAAGATTCAGCGGATTCAGGTTCATCATTTCTATTGCCAACAAGTCCATTTTTTCCAATGTCAAGCATTCTAACGGCTTTCTGAATGGCTTCTTCAAAGTTTCGACCAATCGCCATCACCTCGCCAACCGACTTCATCTGTGGACCTAAATGTGGATCAACGTTTCTAAACTTTCTAAGATCCCAGCGTGGAATCTTCACAACTAAATAATCGAGCGCTGGTTCAAAACAAGCGGTGGTTACACCCGTAACATTGTTGATTAGCTCAGGCAAAAGGTAACCTATCGCTAGCTTAGCAGCAATATAGGCAAGGGGGTAGCCAGTGACCTTGCTTGCCAAGGCTGAGCTTCTTGACATTCTAGCGTTGATCTCGATTGCTCTATGCTCTTCAGATTTTGGGTGAAGCGCCCACTGAATGTTGCATTCACCAATTATGTCGAGGCTTTGTACAGCTTTTATTGAGGCTGATCTAATAAGATGGTATTCGCGGTTCGTTAAAGTCTGTGAAGGTGCAACTACAATTGAGTCGCCGGTATGTATACCCATAGGATCAAAGTTTTCCATGTTGCAGACTGTCAAACAGTTATTTTCTCTGTCACGCATCACCTCGTACTCAATTTCCTTCCATTTCCCAATATATTCTTCAACCAAAACCTGTGTAATCATGCTTTGTGCAAGTGCCCTACTTACAATTTCCTTTAGCTCAAGATCATTACGGGCTACTCCTGAGCCTTTCCCTCCAAGCGTATAAGCAACCCTTAAAATAACTGGATATCCAAGTTCCTCCGCTATCTCTAAGGCTTGCTGCACCGAGACTGCTGATTTACTTTTAGGTATGGGGATACCGGCTCTAATCATAGCTTGCCGGAACAGTTCTCTATCTTCAGTGTATTCGATAGCTTTGATTGGAGTACCCAAAACTTTAAGATCATATCTTTCGAGAATGCCTGATTGCGCAAGTTTAACTCCACAATTAAGGGCGGTCTGACCGCCAAAACTTAAAAGAATGCCGTCTGGATTTTCTTTTACTATTACCTTCTCAACGTATTCTGGGGTAACGGGCAACAAGTAGATTTTATCTGCCAAACGAGGGTCGGTTTGAATTGTCGCAATGTTAGGGTTTAATAGAACGGTTTCTATACCTTCTTCCTTCATTGCCTTGAGGCACTGGCTTCCTGAATAGTCAAACTCCGCAGCTTCGCCAATTTTTATTGGACCACTTCCCAGAATTATAACTTTACGTATCCACTCAAATTTTGGCATTTCACTCACCTATGTTCTCTAAGAACTTGTCTATAAGAAACTCTGTATCGTAAGGTCCAGGCGCAGCTTCGGGATGCCACTGCACGGCGAAGGTTTTACCATCTTTATGTTTGACGCCTTCAACTGTTTTGTCATTAGCGTTAATGAACCAAACTTCAAGGTCCGTATTCTTTAGTGATTCGGCTTTCGTAGCGTAACCATGGTTTTGGGTTGTAATGTAACATCTTCCAGTTTCAAGATCGTAGGCAGGCTGGTTCTGCGACCTGTGGCCATACTTTAACTTATAAGTGTCTCCTCCCAGCGACAACGAAAGAACATGAGTTCCCTGACAAATTCCCATTATTGGAACATTCTCGTTGACTAGCCGTCTCACAGTTTCAGTGCAGACTTTTGGCAGAACTTTTGGGTCTCCTGGACCGTTGCTTAAAACGACGCCGTCAGGTTCAAAGTTCAATATTTTTTCTGTAGTAAAACTGTATGGTACGCGCACAACTTCTATTTTACGTGTAAGTAGTTCTCTAAGTATTCCAGCTTTTACTCCATAATCAATCAAAACAACTTTTTTCCTTCCATTACTTCCGTAAAATATAGGCTCTTTAACTGTGACCTTTCTGCAAAGGTCTTGTGTATTAGGATCTAGAACCTTTTTTACTTTTTCAAGAAGTTCTTCAATATCCGGCTCCACTCCTTTTTTGCAAACTTCAAGTATACCAAGCATGACTCCCTTCTCTCTAAGTTTCTTAGTCAGTCTTCTAGTGTCAACGCCGTAGATTCCTGGAACTTCTTCGCTTTTAAGCCACTGATCAAGAGTTCGTTTAGACATCCAATGATGTGGTTTTTGGCAAAGTTCTTGAATAACTAATCCAGTTACCTTTATGCCTATAGACTCAAAGTATACTGGAAGCCCGAAGACGTTATCTTCATAAGCTGGAACTCCATAATTGCCAATCAAAGGATAGGTTAAAGTCAATATTTGACCAAAATAGGATGGATCAGTTAGAGCTTCTGGATAACCAACCATTGAGGTTGAAAACACAACTTCTCCTGAAACCGTACGTGGAGCCCCAAAACCTTTTCCGGAGAAGAATGTTCCATCTTCAAGAACAAGCGTCGCTTTTCCAGCTTTTTCATGGTACTTTGTTTCCAATCAACCCTTCCCCAAGAAGATTAAGAACTAAAATTTAAGTATTATGGTTGATCTTTTTGTAGATCAGTTATTTTAGTGAAGTTAATAACTCTATTTTCTAATTTTTTATGGGCCTCCAAAATCTTCTTCCTTTTTTGTGAGATCCAAGCTCTAGTTTCAGATGTGATTTCTGCACGCATTGACGCCATTCTTTCAACTTCTTTAGGGGCGGGGCCGCCTTTGACTTGATAAGAATCAACAACACTCAAAGGATTTATGGAAATATAGATTTCTTCGGGTTTAACCGTAACAGCATGCCCAAGCACATGTTTTGAAGATTCTGCTATAAGTTCAGGTGTTGCTTCCAAGAAAGATTTACCCTGTTCAATAAGTGTTTTAACAACTATGCCTACAATTTTATGTGAGCTTCTAAAAGGAACCTTATAATTTCTAACCAGCATATTGGCAAGCTCGGTTGCTGTCAAAAAAGTATAAGCAGGTTTTTTCAGTACCTCAGTTTTTACAATGAGTTTTGGAACCATTTTTGCAAGTACTGTCAAGCAGCATTTCACGGTTTCCAAGGTGTGCCAAAGCTTCGGCGTTATCTCTTGAAAGTCCATGTTGTATGTTGACGGTAATGACATGAGAACAGCTGCTGAACCGCTGAAATCGCCTAAAGCTAAGGTCATGCGAGCTCTTATTACTTCTAGCACATCAGGGTTTTTTTTCTGAGGCATAATGCTGCTTGTGAATGCAAAATCGTCAGGCATCTCAATTGCTCCAAACTCTGCCGTGCTCCATATTTCTAGGTCTTCAACGAATCTTGTAATATCAACAGCTAAGATTGTTAGGTCAGCTAAGGTTTCAAGAACGAAATCTCGTGAAGTTACAGCGTCAACCGCGTTTTCAAGAACTTCTTCAAATCCAAGCATTTCAGCCACCCTTTCTCTGTTTATGTGAAAGCTGGTTGTTGCTAACGCTCCAGCTCCCATTGGACAAAGGTCGACACGTTTAAAAGCTTCTTTGAGTCGCTCAACTGTTCTTTGTAGAGCATCAAACTGTGCGATAATATAGTGAGCTAAGGTTATTGGCTGAGCTGGCTGAAGATGAGTATACCCAGCAATAACTGTCTTAAAATGTTTGTTTGCTAGACGTATCATTGCCTCCTGAAGGTTGACTAACGTTTCGACCATATTAATGATTTCTTCTCGAACTTCCATTCTAATAGCTGTTGCAACTTGATCATTTCGGCTTTTGGCAAGATTTAGGTTTCCACCAATATCTTGCCCCGCAGCTTTTGTAACTTTTTCTTCAACGGCCATGTGACAGTCTTCTATATTTTTGGAAATCTTAATTTTATGGCTTACCTTTGTCAATGCCTCTAAGATTTTGCTTCCTTCGCTTCTGTCGATGATGTTACATTCGACTAGCATTATGACGTGGGCTTTATTTATCTCGATTATATGTTTCAGTATCTTTTTGTCAATAATAGATGAAGAAGTAAACTTAACAGCATCTTTTTGGGCTGGAGAAAGCCGTCCCCCACTAAGTATTTCAGACATTCTTTTTCACAGTTGTTTTTCTTTTTAAGATGTTTGCTATTTTTGTCGGAAGCCCCCAAAGTTCAATGAATCCGGCTGAAGACGACTGGTTAAAAGTCGTCTTTATATCATATGTTGCTAAGTTCATGTCGTAAAGAGAGAATAGTGAAGACCGACCTACGATTTGGCAGCTGCCCTTGTAGAGCTTAAGCTTAACCTTGCCGTTTACACGTAACTGTGTCGACGTGATGAAAGCGTCAAGATCCTCTTTAAGAGGTTCCTTCCACAATCCTGTATAGACGAGATTAGACCATAGAGCATCAATCTGCTGTTTGAAAGAGATTTGATGTCTTGTTAACACAAGCTTCTCAAGATCCTTGTGCGCTTCAATAATGACGGTGGCAGCGGGGCATTCATAAACTTCGCGAGACTTGATTCCGACGAGGCGGTCTTCTACATGATCAATGCGACCAACTCCATTTTGCCCAGCGACCTTGTTGACGTAATTGATTAATGCTACTGGCTCCTTAGTTTCATTATTAACTGCTTTTGGAACACCTTCCTCAAACTCTATTGTCAAATATTCAGGTTTGTTCGGCGCCTTTTCCGGCGAAACCGTCCATTCAAACACATCTTCAGGCGGTTCATTGCTGGGATCTTCTAAGACCCCACATTCTATTGAACGTCCCCACAGATTTTGGTCTACGCTATAAGGTTTTTCGATGCTGACTGGAACTGGAATCCCATGTTTTTTGGCAAACTTGATTTCTGCCTCTCGATCCATTTTCCATTCCCGAACCGGCGCAACTATCTCTATTTCAGGCATAAGAGCCTTTGCTGTAATCTCTATTCTCACTTGGTCATTGCCTTTTCCTGTACAGCCATGAGCAATGGCATCGGCGCCTTCTTTCTCCGCTATCTGAACCATCTTTTCCGCTATTAACGGTCTAGAAAGGGCAGTGCTTACAGGATATTTCTCTTCGTATAATGCATTAGCTTTTATTGCAGGAAACACGTAGTCTTTAACAAATTCTATTTTGGCGTCTAAAGAATAGTGTTTTAGAACGCCGAGGCTTTCTGCCTTTTTTGCTATTGCGTCTAGGTTTTCTTTTTGTCCAACGTCAAGAGTCACTGTAATAATCTCGGCTTTATATTTTAATTGCAGCCACTTTAGAAGAACAGATGTGTCTAGTCCTCCAGAATATGCTAAGACTATTTTCTTATACATTTTTTTATCCCTTTTTTTATGAAGAAAATACGAAATTCTTATATATGTTTTTTGGTCATTATATTCCAGAAAAATTATTAAGTGACCAAAAATGGCCATAATGTCGCTGTCAAAAATCGTTCAACATATAATTGAACAAGATCTTTCAATACAAGATGCTTTACAAAAGGGATATGCAAACTACAGTGGAATAGCACGCCTACTGAAACCTAAGGTTGAAGAGATTTTAGGGAAAAAAGTAACAATTGAAGGGCTAGTAACATCTGTGAAAAGATCTAAGCCCATCTACACTCCTCCACAGGATTTCCTGAAAATCATTGCAGGAAGCATAATAAGCTTAAGAACTGATGTTGCCAAAATTTCGCTTGAAAAAAACCGGAAAAACCTTGAAAAGGCAAGATTAGTATCAACAGATTTTCCCGAAGCTTTTTTTCAGGTCTTAGAGGGAACGGCTACATTGACGCTTATAACTGACCAGCGCATTTTCGCCGAAGTTCAGTCCATCTTCAGCAAAGAAGAAAAACTTGAAGAAAAACGAGATCTAGCAGCCATAATAGTGCAGAGTCCACAAGGTATCGTTAACACACCAGGTTGCATTGTGACTTTCTATAACCCAATTGCTAGAAACCAGATAAATATAGAAGAAACAGTTAGCTGCTTCAATGAAACGGTTATTGTCCTTAAAATGGAGGATGCCGCTAAAGCCTTCAGAATACTTTCAGATCTTATAGCGGACGCTAGGAAAAGGTATTTTTAGCATGGTTCAGCTATCGTTCTCAGAATTATTTATATATAAACTGTTCTATAAATTGCCTAGATTTCTTGAATTATTCTTAAATAAAGGATCTTCATGTTTTATGCTAAGAGCATAATTGTATCCAACTTCTTTCAGTGTTATAAGGAATCTGTCTATAATGGCTCTCCATGAAAGGTATAATGTATCTCACAATATTTATCAAGTATTTCCGCAAGCTTAAGCTTAAACTTTAGAATTTTTATGTCTTTGAGATGATCTATTCTGATTCCAAATCAATGAAAAATCTTACAGAACCAGTTATCTTAGTAGGTTGATCTTTGCTAGAAAACTTATCTCTTGAGAATTTTTTTAATTAGAAAAAAGCATGTATGTTTCTATTTTATAATGTAATGAGTCAATTATAATTCAATACTTAGAACTTTTTCAATCTTTTGACAGTGCTTGGAAGATAACAGCAGATAGGTTTTCCGTTTATCTTGTAGATCGAAAACAAATAATGATTGCTTCTTTGACTTATCTCTTCGTTAGGTACTTTATTTTGCCACAAAATATTAGAGAAACTCTTCAATAGTTAAGCATTCTGGTAGCGAAACTGTCTCTGGCACATAGTCAATTAACCGCTTATATATATGGAGACTTTAAGATGGATTTAATCCATTAACCATAATTTCTCCCTTGTCCATTTTGAGGAGATCGACGATTATTTTTATGCAAGTTGTTTTTCAAGCTCCCTCCATTCCAACCTAGTCCAAGGAGTTTTTTAACACTTCAAGGTTAGCCCATTTAATGCCTGAATTTCGTTGTATGCTTTCCAGACATCCTTTAATTGCAATATGGCAGACAAAAAGCTAATCTCCGTTCACTAATCTTTATTTTTTGTATCCGATTTCTCTTAGAAAGTTCCTACGCCATTCGAAGCCTTTTCCATCTTCAATGTTCACTGATTTAAACCGTCTACAACCCCTAGGATGCCTCTTTCCCGCTCAGTTTCGGCAACAACTACTTCCAACGGGTTAGCTGTGGCGGCATAAATCGTGCATACTTCTGGAACCCTCTTCAAAGCGTTAAGCACATTAATAGGTTATGCACTTTTGAGAAAGATTATAAACGAGTGGCCGCAGCCTAGACGAAGCATGCTTTTGGCTGCCACCTTCTTTAGTTCTTCATCTGTATCCTCCACTCTTATAAGCCATTCACCACTGGATTCGCAGAAAGCCATTCCAAACTTGATGTTAAGCACTGAACCTAAAAGATGGGATACTAAACGCTGGATAAAATCTCTAATGAAGTATTATAAGAGAGTTACTTCTTCATTGTGGCAGCTTTCAATTGTCTTGTATAATCATATAATGCTTCAAGCATCCTGTTTCTATCTTGATTTATCTCGATTATCTTTACAAAACCGCTTCCTACTATCGCAGCATCAACACCATTCCGTAGTAGAGTTTTAACATGCTCAGGCTTGGATATTCCAAACCCGACAGCGAGAGGAACGTGGCCACGCGTAACTTGGCTCGCTCTTCTAATCAGCCTCACAGCTGAACCTTGAATCCTTTTTCTTATGCCGGTAACCCCGAAGACAGAAATAAGATAGAGAAATCCAGATGTGTACTCAATAATGTTTCTTAGACGTTCAGTAGGCGTGGAGGGTGCGACGAGAAATATTGTGTCTATCTCGTGGGCTTCAGCAGCTTTTTTGTATTC
>CAZIFH010000152.1:0-6790 GCA_964539065.1 uncultured Candidatus Bathyarchaeia archaeon
ATCAAAGGAAAAGTATATTCATTGTCTTTCAGAATATAGTCAGACATAACAAGAGTGGAGACATCCAAATTTTTCGGTGTGGAATTGCAGTAAGACTTTCAACATCAATATATGTTTTGGAAGATGAAGTATAATCCTACAACAGTAACCGTGGTCATACAATTGTATTTCAGCAAGGAACGCTTAGAGATCGCTCAGACTTTTATGCGTCAAGATTTCTCATCAAACAATTCATAAATGGTGGATACATCTCCCTGATGTAGTTGTCTCGAAAGGATAATGCCTCATGTTATGGATATTTGGTAGATAAGATTAAGGATTATGAGAACCACGTTCTAGTCTTGGTAGATGACTAGATACGTTTCCGGACTGCTAAAGAAGTAAAGAAAAAACTAATTATGAAGCAAAAGAAGCTTAAAAAGTAAAATTAGCTGGAAAGAGATCTAGTCTTCATGGATGGTGGTGTTTCAGATTTCTATGAGACACAAAAAGATTCTTGACGCTTAAGAATTAAGAAATGTAATACATAAGACATATTAAAATAAAGGTGACATTTACTATAGCGGTGAAGTCAAGGATATGGACGTTGGGTAGAAAAAGAGTTAAAGAAGATTATATGTCGATAATCAAAAGATGTTTAACTATTCCATAACTCTATAAGAGAACGTGAAGGCCTAAACAGAAAACGTGTTAAATTGAAGTAAATGGAAGTAACAAATGATTAATTCTAAACTAAAAAACCAAGTCAACAATTATTTCTGAAAGCTTAACAGAAAATCTCGCTGTTAACCTAAAATAAAATTTGATATCTCATTCTAATTAGGTTTCAAGATTTCCTTAGCGACTTCAAATATAATTTTATTTTTTGATTTTATTTTTTTAACAACTGCAAAACCAGTTTTTTTCCATGAGCAACGAGGATGCGCTGCATCCGCCTCAAGTATATAAGATAAGCGTAGATTTTGTATAGCTTTTTCAAGCATATTTAAATTAGGAGATGGTTTCGCTATCTTTTTTGGCACTTTCCTTCCTTCAGACCTAGTTTTTGTAGAATCAAAATAGATAGGCCATAAGATAATTTCATCTTTTCTACGCGTAATAATAATCCTCCTTTAAAATTTTCCAGTTGTCAATTATAATTAAGTTTATTTTGAAATTAATATTCCATTAAGAACGCCTGATTGGCCAGGTCTAGATGTTACACGCACCATCCCTATTGATGTATTGACAAGTGTTCCTTTTGTTATCACCCCTCTTCTGTCATAATCTACGTTAGAAGGGTTTTTTAGAACACTTAGAATCTCAACTTTTTTTGTTTCTCCTGTCGAAAGGTTTGATGCGTTAACATATTTCGTGCTTACAAGCCGAACTTTAGATGTTCCTCCTCTACCACGGTCTTTTTTTGTCTTGCTTTCTCCAATAACAGTCTCAGTAGGAAAGAATCCTTTCTCAAAAACTCTTTTTCCTCTATATGGCTTCCTTCTGCCGCCTGTTTGTTTCCTTTTGTGTAAATCGCCATGCCAAGGTGACATGTTTTCTTCTCCTTAAACAGAAAAGATGGAACACTTAATAATATAAATATAGCGGATTCAAATCTGTTTAGATTCATCCAAATTGTTTTTTTCATCTAAGCTTGGAAGTGACGTTTTCATTAGATCATTAAATGTTTTCTTAAGTTGATGTTTCATGAGTCGTGGATTTCGGCTTAAACCAAAATAGTCTGCAAAAAAATCTGTTACTCGCAAAATTTTGTGTCTACCATTATTCTCACGTTCAACAAGTTCCATATCAATGAGTTGTCGTATATGTAGATAAGCATGTGCTCCTCTAGCATCAATGACTTGCTTTTGCAGGATAGGCTGCCTATAAGCAATATAAGCCAGAGTCCTTAATGGACCGTCTGACAATAAAGGTCTTATAGCAAGTTTTCTCACTTTTGATGAATATTCCGTTTTTAATTGAAGGACATAACGTTCATCTTCAAGTTTCAATACTTCAAGAGGGGTTTCCTTCTGCTCATATTTTTCTATTAATGCTCTGGCAAGTTGATGAATTCTTTTCTTAGATCGTGTTTTAATTATGTAACCTAAAGTTTTTACATCAAGCGGTCGACCTGCCACGTAAAGGGCTGCTTCAAGTAATGCTAAGTCTTTTTTAAACTTGAGTTCCTCATCTTCAGCAACCGTCTTATCATTTTTAGTGGTCATTGCTGAACCTCGTTAATTGTTATGAAAATTTCGTCAGACTTCCCTTCTTGCCATAAAGTAACTATTTTTCTTTGTGCCAAAAAAAGTAAAGTGATAAAGTTACGAATTTTTTCTAGTTTTCCTGATGCAGCTGTAAGTTCCGAAAAAGTTACTATGTTGCCTTCTTTAACTAAAGAATATATCTTCTTAAGTAATCTATCCATCTGTTCTTCAAGTTCCATCAAATAAGCGCTAATTGAAGGTATTATCTCACTTACGGGAAGCAATTCGGTTCTTGTTGGCGTCTTTAAAGCATACAACTTTTCAGATTTTAGAGCGTTGTCTAAAGCCTCAAGCAGATTTTGTATAGTCGTTGTTGTTAACTCATACCGTAATGGAAGAATTAACGGGGGGGGAACAAAATCAGATGAAGGCTCTGAAATCACAGTAGACCGCTTAAGTTCAAGCAGAAATTCAGACTTCAACAGATGAACTGTTGCCGATGAGTCTAACGCTATGCCTGAGGCTCTAAAATCAATCTCTGATCTTTTTTCCATCTCTTCAAGAAAAGATAAAAGAAGAAAAGATAAGTTGATGTCCCATGGATCTAACCTTTCTAGCAACCGCAGGTCGAAAAGAATGTTCCAAGGCGAATGAAAATAGAATGGCTTATTAAGATTGGATTCAGTCATTGCTTACCCCCTTAAACGTTGTCGAAACAACATGCGAGGATCCTTCGAGACCATAGACGCCATATATTCTATCAGCCTTACTAACCATTTCAGGTTTTAATGTTATCACAACAAACTGGGACTTTTCAGATTCTTCGGCGAGAAGTTCACCTAACCTCTCAACATTTGATGGATCTAGATGAGCGTCAATTTCATCCATCAAGTAGAAAGAGGCTGGTGTAAATTCTTGTAGAGCAAATAGGAAAGCAACTGCGGCAACTGAACGTTCTCCACTGCTCGCCCCATTTACTAATATTGGAGATTTATCCAAAAATTGGACTATCATGTCTATTCCTCCAGCGAATGGGTTCTCAGGGTTCTCAAGCTTTAACGCGGCATTTCCTCCCCCCGTAAGTTTTGAAAAGTATTTGTCTAATCTTTCGTTGGTCTTGTTAAAGGCTTCCATGAAGGCATTATATTTCTTTCGTTCAATCTCCTCAATAAACTTAACAATCGCCATCCTTTCTTTTTCCAGTTCATTCATTCTTACAGAAAGATCTTTGTATTTTGAGATTTGTTCTTCATATTGAGCCTCTGCGAGCTGATTCACTGCACCTATCCGTTCTACCTCTAATTTCATCATCTTAAGCGAAGTTTCAATATCTTGAATGTTTTTTGATTGAATAACAAAAAGATTATTGTATCCTAGGTTTTTAAGATCCTCAATTTGTCTTGCTTTAAGTAGGTTAAGAGTTTGTAGATTAAGTCTTAGTTCATCAAGTAACTTATCTGCCTGTTCATATTCTTCTTCTAAAGCATGAAGTTTATTGTCTATCTCGTCGATTTGGGAAGTGTATTTCTGTGATTCGCTCTTAACATTTAATAAAGAACTAGAAAGATGATTCTTGATTTCCTCAAGTTCTTTAATTTTGTTAAGAAATTCTATTTTTTCTTTGTTTAGCTCGCCAATTTCATGTTCCATTAGCGATATCTGACTTGCAGTCTTGTTTTGTTCATTGTAGGCATTTTCTAATCTAGTTTTTAAGACATCCTCCAATTTTGAGTGAAGAATAGAAAGTTCTGTTTCAACCTGACTTAGATTTTGTCTTAATGCAATAAGCTCACTTCCTAATACTTCACGTTTCTGCTCTATATTTTGAGCCTCTGAAAAGTCGATGTTTTTTCTAAGATCACTAATTCTTTCTTGCAGGCTCTCTTCCTTTGCAGATATTTTGTCAATCAAATTATCATAAAAAGCAATCTGAGACCTTTCTTTTTCTATGTTAGACAGTAAATTTACTAAGTTATTTTCAGCTCGATCAACATTCATTATTGTTTCATTAATGCCCTTTCGAGTCCTCTCAATCTCAAAAACAAGATTTCCTAAAGCTTCAGTGGACGATGTTATTTCATTTTGAATGCTAGCAATCTCTTTTTCAAGGTCGCTGATATCGGTTTCCCTCTTAACTAGATTCTCCTTCAACATTGCCACAGCTTTATTGAGATTCTTTAATGCAGATTCACTTGGCACAAATGAGGAGAAATCTATAGGCGCCCTGTAAAATCCACTTTCAACCCCTCCTCCTACTTCATAAAGATCCCCATTTTTTGTGACGCAACGAACTCCTTTAAGGGAAGCCTGAAGCGCTGGTTTGTCATCAATCGCAAGAAAAGTGTCGCCAAAGACGAAATTAATTGCAGGTTCATAAAGCGCATCATATTTAACAAAAGATGCAATCTTGTCTTTTACACCTTCAATTGGAGGAAAATTGATTGTCTTAATCTGCGATAATCCATGAAGAGGTATAATCTTTATTCTTCCAAGTTTTAGTCGCTTTAAAGCTTCAACGCATACAAAAGCTGTTTCTAAATTTTCGACAATCAACGCGTTAAGCCATCCAGCAGCTGCTGCCTCAACCGCACGTTCATAGCCTTTTTGAACGTTAATCAAATTTTTTAGGCGACCATAAACTCCTTTTATGATACCTTTTTCTGCAGATTTCTCTATATGTACTAAGGCATTTTCCTCAATTGTGAATTTATTTACAAGTTCTCTGCGAGTCTCAAACTCTACAAGAGTCTCTCTAGCGACATCCGCAATTTTTCCTGCCTCTTTGATTTCAGACTCTAAACCCTCTTTTTTCTCAACCTTTTTCCGAAGAGACTCTTGCAAAGCAATCAGCTGCTCAGTTTTTTCTCTATGAATAATTTCCAGTTCTTTCAAGGATTCTTCGAGATGACTTAACGCTCTCTCAAAATCTTTTTTTCTATCTTCAAGATTTTTGAGTCTTTCCGAATAAATACTGATTTTAGACTCAGCTTCTGCCCTCTGGCTACGAAGTTTAATTACTTCCTTACGGGTTTGTTCCAATTGACCTTCGGCTTCGCGTAACTCTTTAGTTATTTCGTTTATGTTAGCTCGTACACTCATAGCTTCTTTATTTGTCACCTCAAAAAATGATTGTTTCTCGGCAATTTCTTTACCGAGTAGTTCTCGAGTGGATGTGAGCTGCTTAATTCTATCCTTAACCTCTTCACTCTCCTTTTTTAAGATTTCTATTTGTTGCATCACATTTTGTCTTATTTTGGTAAGGTTATCTATGCTAGATTTATTAGAAGTTAGTTTTGCTGAGATTTCAGCGATTTTTGACCTTAAATCTCCTATTTCCATTTGAACCTGAAAAAGTCTTGTCTGGTTTGTCTCAACTTCTTCGAATCCAAATTTTCTCCACTCATCTTCAATCTCGTGACGCTTTAACCTTAAACTCTCCCTTTGAATCCGAATTTCATCAATCCTTTTTCTTAATTTCTCAGTCTGAATGCTCAAATCGTCAATTTTTTCTTGAGTATTCATGATCTCATAAGATAATTTAGCTGCAGTGAAGCGTCTACTCTCGTTCTGTATAAAATTGTAACGTAGCAGATCATTTCTTTCTCGTTCAAGAGATTCTATCCTTTTCTGAACTTCGCTAACCTGCCCCATTGCCGTTTTTATTGAAATATCTGCTGCTTGAAGCTTCTTTTCTGCTTCCTCTTTTTCTGCATCATATGTACCTATACCTATCATGTCTTCGATAATTTTTCTCCTTTCTTGAGGTGAAATTTCAGCTAACCTTGTAAGTGCACCTTGAAGGACAACGTTATAACCAGAAGGACTAATACCGGCCATTGAAAGAACTTCCATAGCATAAGATCTTGAGACTCTACGACCATTTATCCTAAAAATACTTTGACCTTCTTGGTCAATTTCACGAGAAAGCGTAACCGTAGCAGTATCTGTTGGAAAACGGTTATCAGAATTGTCAAACTGGATAACAACTTTAGCACTACTCTTTTTTCTGGAGTCGGAGTTACCGCCCCCACTGAAAATAAGTTTTGAGAAGTTTTCTGCTCTAAGTTTTCTTGAGCTAAGTTCACCTAAACAAAAAAGAACCGCATCAATAATATTGGTTTTTCCACTTCCGTTCGGTCCAGTAATCGCTGTAAACCCCTTCTCAAACGTCAAAATGGTCTTTTTTCCAAACGTTTTGAAGCCATTTACCTCAATCTTCTTAATATATGGCATTTTCTTTCACCTAGCCATTTAAATGTTAGGTGCTTTTACTTTAGGTTTGTTTTTCACGATTTTTTTGTCTCTCATCATCTTCACGTAATAGTTCAGTCAACTTTTTCATAAACTGCTTTAGTTTCAGACCATTTCCAAACACAAGTATATGGTTGTCTTTCTGAATCCTTGTTTTTAATCCAATTTGTTTAGATAAATCTTTAATCTTTTCAATTGAGATTTTCTTCGACAATTCGATTCTTACCCAGTTGTCATGACGAGGAATGCCTACTGGAAATACTTTTGGAGACTTGATCTTCCATAAAGAACAGCGTCCTTGAGTTTCAGTAAGATTATTTAGCCATTTCTTCATATATTCTTCTCCAAAC
>CAZIFH010000153.1:0-2977 GCA_964539065.1 uncultured Candidatus Bathyarchaeia archaeon
TTTCAAATAGTATTCCGCCGTGAAATGAATAAACTATTCGAGTTTTTTGATTTTCATCAGAAACAAGATTGGCGTTAACATTAATGGTGGAAAATTGAAATGGCAAACCCTTGGTTTATTCTTTAAAACTATAACAAATAAAGTAAGGATCATACTAAGCGAGTTTTTAGGAACAAAAAAGTTATCTCTTCCGTATTTAGAAGAAAGAGCCTTCGCCAATCCTTTATCCATAATTCCAAAAATAGCTAACTTTTTTTGTTCCGAGAGATTCTCAAGGAGGTTTACTGCTACTTGGTAGGGACCAAACCTTTGCCCAAATGAGACGTACAAAAGATCTAAGTGCATTATATGGACTCTTATTGGAACAAATTTAAGAACAAGTTTTTAAGGTCTTTTACATGGACGCAACAACATTGAAACTTCTGGTTAGATATCAAGAAACTTTTTTGAACATCCTCCTCGGGAAAATATCCATGTAACCCTTTCATGGCGTTAAAGGGGGAGAAGAAATTTGGCACAAAAGTTCTGCCGGGTTTTAACACAAAAATTATTTCGCCGTATCTGTCGTCTTTAAACTCCAAATGATATTTCTTTCTTAGGTCTTCGTCAATTACAACACCATGCCCAATTTTATTCAAGACATTTATTATTGTCTCTTTCGCGACATCATCTTCAGACCAAAATAGTGCCAATGTGGCATCAACAAAACAGATATAATGGACGCCAAGTTTCAGTCCATTCTTTGATAGTTCAGATAGTAAGTTAATTTGAAACTTTAGCTCTGATTGGCCGTGGTCAGAAAAAATTAGCAATGTAAAATTTTTTCCTAAGGTATTTGCCAATTTTCGATAAGTTGCTGACAACACAGAATCCAACGACTTGGCATGGATCAAGCATTGAAATGAATTAGGCCCAAACGCGTGACCAAATCCATCAAGCGTGTCGTGGTATATTACGATAACCTCATTTTCATGTTTGGATTTTTTGAGATGCTCAAACAAAGCACCATGTAAGTTTGTTCTTTGTTTTGGCGGACCAATGTATGTTAAAGCTGTTTGTGACTTTTCCTCCAATATTTTTTTTAATTCAAAGAAAAACGGCAGTTCGCACATATAGTAGTAAGGGTAGAGCGCTACTTTGCCTATTTCATATAGTGGAATATTGTTTGCTTGTACACTTTTCTTTAAAAAGAGTTGTCTGCTTACGCTTACCGCTAAATAGCGAAGATGTGGTAGCCTATCCAGAAGAGAAAACGCTCCTATGCTAAGGGTTTTAAACAAGATTGGCGAGCTTTCTGGACAATAAAAATAAGGCAGCCAATGGTTAGTTTCATCAGGATACTTGCCACTTAGCATACATGATTGTATGGCAAATGAATAACCAAGAACACTTTTCAACTCGAAATAATAACGCTCTGCCACAAGACTTGACAGAAAAGGCATAACATCTGGGACGAGAAAATTAGCATTGAGAGCATCAATATAGAAGAGCACTACCAATTTTTTCATACAAGATACCAATTATATAGCGATATAATACGTTTTTGATACGTCCATGGGGATCATAATTTGATACTCTGCTCCGCAGTGTGCCAAACAAAGAAAAGGCTCTGAAGGGGCTCAATTTCAGTATCTAGGCGCATCCATGGAAAAATCTTTTCTAGAAATTGATTTTCAAACAAGTCATTTCCATAAATTAATAGTAGCAATGTAAGCACATTTAGTATAACCTTAGGTGGTTGCTTATGAAAGAGAAAGGTCGCAAATAGTTCTTTTCTAGTTCTATTTCTTGTGAAAGACCAAGCTACATAAAGAGTGATCCCTAATATTCTTGAAAGTAACCGTGCTTCTGAAAGTTGGAAATAACCCATCAATAATTTGTGAAACTTTGAGCTTTGAAGAAAATTGATTTCTTCGAATTCAATCTTTTCCGTTTTGATGAAAATATTATTAAGTTCGTGATAAACAATTTTAGCGGTTAGATTCCTCAAAAACCTTTTCTGGAATTGAATGAGATCAGCGATATTATCATAACCCATTGAATTAAGAATTTTGTCAAGAGAGCCTGAAAGTTTGTACTCCGTATACAGCTGTAATACCTTTATCTCATCTTCATTAATTGGTATTATTTTACTAGAGGCACAATCTTTAGCGATTTTAATTCTTTGTTCATATGTTTTAGCAAAATATCCATGGAAAATGAGTATGGAATTAAGCAGGGTTAATGCCCTTTTGGCATAAATATAACTTTCTTTGAATTTAGAGAGATTTTTAAGGTTTGAGAAAACTAAATCACTAACTACAGTGAATGCTAATTCTAGTGCATCTCTCTTGCTTGGGCGTACGATCTTATTAGAAAATAGCCTCTCACCGAAGATGCATCTGCTTGCAAAGGCGAATTCATACTCATAAATACCTTGATTCGTCAATTTCGCAATAATTTTCTGAAGAATCCAGTTGGAGGGAAGAAACTCTATATGTGTGTCAAACCCCTTATTTTTGAATGTCCGAGAGATCTCCCGCGATAAATTTTGAAAATAATTATTATATTTTAGATAGCATGGAAAGTCTAAGTAGACAACAAAATCAAAATCACTAGTGATTATTGAGGAGTTATGCTTGATCATTGTACCTTCGCCGTTAGCGACACTGCCCGTAAGTAGTATACATTTTATTTTGTTGACGTTTACTTTTTGGAAGAGAAACTCCAGTGCTTCTTTGGCAATTGCCCGAAGAACTTTATCCGCGTCATCAAATTTTGCCAGTCTAAAATCTAACTTGATTTCACTTACCATCAATACCAAATCAACTCAAATGTAATTGGCCAGTGTTTAAGGTGTCTCTACATACATTATTAAATTTCTGAGCGAAACGGTTCCGTTTTTGTCGCCTATCAATATTATTGCTATTTGCACTACTGGATCATCTGCTTTCGGAATAACTTGATAGATAGTATACCATTCTCCTCTAATCCAGCC
>CAZIFH010000154.1:0-2788 GCA_964539065.1 uncultured Candidatus Bathyarchaeia archaeon
CCCGTACCTCACTCCTCCTCTAGTTTTGAGTTTAAAAACTTTGATGACAGAATTATGGATGTTTATGGGAATGGTGCACAATTTTCAAACAATACTTTAGTTTTTAACACGAGAGCAGGAGATTATCCGTTTATCACGTTAATTACAACTGAAAACTCTTTCAGCCTTGAGCTTGATGCTACAATAGTCAACTCGACATCATCAGTTTTTCCAATTCAGTTAGCTATTTGGCAGTCTGATGTTAATAACAATTTTGTAATTATCTTTGCTTCTCATGAGGGAAATGCGATTAGATATCAAGCTTCAGGTCCTTGGTTTGGAAATAAGATATTAAATAAGCATCTTGGTCAATATTGCATAAACGTGACGTACCATATTTTTATGCAACTTGAAGTGAATAACAGAATTTCTTTTGCTATCTCCAATTCAACTTGGACCGTTGAAGATGAAATATGCATTGTAAATGGTACACTAATGATTCAACCCTCTGTTATACTTTATTCGACAAATTATGAAGGAACAAGTTATGTTGTCTTTGAAAACTTTAATCTAATTGTGCCAGTGGAGAGCCCTGATTATTCTTTTTTCCTTCAAAATCGGGGAATAATTCTTTTGTACTTTGCAGCATTAGGCTTTATCATTTTACTACTGGTAATTCCTGAGGTGCTATACCCAACTAAAGTAGTGTACTTATTGAAATTGATAATTACAAAAATCAAAAATTTTTCCCCGAGATTAAAAGCAAAGCCGAATTTTTGCGTACTTGCTATCCTGATAATAGCTTTATTTGTCCAATTTTCTCTTTATTTCCTAGGCGCACATCCTTACGACACCATATGTATGCAAAAATGGTCTTACATCTCATCGAGGTATGGCCTTGAATTTTTATACCCTCTCTCTGCGGTAACACCCACAGGACAAGGCAAATTTTTCAAATCTATCATTAGCGCCATTTTCCCTTATCCACCTCTAATGATGTACATTTTCGCTTTTATTGGCAAGTTAGGAGAAGCAATTTTTTCACAAGCAGCAACGTTAACTTCTCTTGGGTTCCTTCTTAAAGCTGCATGGTCTTTATTTATTGATTTAGCAGGCCTGATAATATATCTAGTAGCCAGAAAGTCTGGATCTAACTTTTTTACCGCAGCTAGTTTGATGTGTGCTTATATCTTCAATCCTGGCATACTATTCGAATCCTGCGTATGGGGACAGTGTTCTACCCCTATGTTGTTCTTTATTATTGTGTCTGCATTAATGATAACCTATGATCAACCCACTTTGTCTTTTGTTTTTGCTGCTTTAGCTTTATTAACAAAACAAATATCAATCTATCTGGTCTTTATACTTATTGTTGCAAATCTCGCAAAGTTTGGCTTTAAGAAGTCATTAAATGGAATTTTAGCGATGCTATTAACATTCTTCATTCTTATCCTTCCCCTGACAATTGTAGGATATTCTCCATTTTTTCTGATCAATACTGCTTTAGGTTTTAAAGTGCTGAATTTATTGGCAGAAAAGCCTCGCCAGATCTTGTGGTGCCCTGTTTCAAGTTTTGCCTTCAACATATGGCCTATTCTAACAGCCTTTGCCAACAATCAAAGTTTATTGGACCGATTTAATTATCCCGACTATTCTCCAAGTCCGGTACCAGGATGGAGCTATCTTCGCGTTGCCACGATTGTGACTATCTCTGCAATTTTATGGGTTGCGTTTTTGACATGGATTTCAATAAGGAAAAACAAGCAAACACATTACTTAGCATTATTCCTTGTCTCTTTAATAGTTTATACATTTTTCACTAGGATGCATGAACGTTACATGAGTCCGGCAATACCAATGATCATTCTTGCTTTCCTATACCTCAAATTGAGTAAAAAAGTATTCGTTGCCCTATATTCTTTGAGTACCGTTATATATTTTGTGGCGATGTACTTCGTATTTATTTTGACTGCATTATGGGTACCGGGGATGTTGCCCTTGTTTGACCCTGAATCTAATTGGCTAGCCAACATAATTTATAGCGTACTCTTCACGGATTCCGCTATTACACTTATGTGTATAATAGAAGTAATAGGCTTTGTTTTTGCTTTTTTCTATTTCCATAAAATAACCTCATGCGTATCGCTAGTTTCAGCTTTTAAATATAAGATTCTCAAGAGAAAGAGATTTTGAAAATAGATACATGTCGACCTGTTCAGCATTCTTGTTAATCAATAAGGTATATTCCTATTTTTCCAAAACTTACCTTTTTACATTGATCATATTCTTCAGCATTTTTTTCGTAGTACACTACAAAGCAAGACAGCGAAACTCTCTTATCAATAATTTCAAAAACGTCAGAAAGTTTCATAAGGGGTGGAGCCACTAGTATTTTAATATCTGTTCGTAGTTCTGCATATGCAATCCCCTGAAACTTCTCATCAACAATGACCGTAAAGTTAACTGTTGCATTTTGGTTAACCCATTCTAACGCTTCCATGAACTCTGGCATGTCTTCAAAGGGTATTGCTGACTCAACGAGTCCTGATGGAAGATAGGAGTAAGCATACGGGTAGCCTATGCGTATTATCGAAGTCGCATAGCCAAAACCCACAATACATAACAGAATTAGCCCTGCTACTGCGATTTTGAATCTTTTAGGATTACTAGTGAAAATCTCTAGCCTCTCTAATCCCTCTCCGAGATAAACGGTTAATGGAATAGGAAGCAGTAGAATCCACCACCAATAATGTGAAAAAGCAAACCAAGGAAAAACCACAATACTATAAGAGGCTACACAAAGCCAAAC
>CAZIFH010000155.1:0-3216 GCA_964539065.1 uncultured Candidatus Bathyarchaeia archaeon
GCGCTGTTTTTATAGCATCGATTGAAGGAAAGGCTAATGCGTTTATGCCTGCCTCAACGGCTAAAACATCTATTTCAGCTCTTTGTTTTCCCTTTGGTCTAGCGCATCCCAGTGAGATTGGAACTTTAGGCATCATAAATCTTGCATTAACTAATATTTCAGCGAACACTTCTTTTGAAGGAGGTCGCACGTTTTCCATTTTTGTTCCCTTAATTGGGAAGAAAATAATCAGAATCAAAGCTGATGGCTGAGAGTCAGCAATCATTTTCAAAGCATTAAATTCACCTCTCAGTTCACCATAGTGTAACCCTATCAAAACATGTGGTGTAAAAGGAATTCCTGAAGCTTTTAAGGCAAGTAGGCTTTGACGATAATCCTCGAGAGATGCATGGATATTGTATACTTCTTTAGCTGTCTCTTCAGACCCTATAACATCAATCGAAACTGCGTCAACGCCGGCTTGTTTCAGTTTTGACGCTACATAAAAATCTACAAGCCCTGTGTGAACAACTACATTTAACCCTAACTTCTTAACTTCAGCAATGGCATCTACGAACCTTTCTAGTGGAACCGAACCGTCGGGAAGACACCCTCCGCTTATTAGGCAGCCCACCGCTCCTCTAGACTTGAGTTCTCTGCACGTTTCAACCAATGCTTTGGGAGAAGGGGCGGGGATCATCGCCCCTAAGAGTTTTCCTCCACAGTGACTACAGTTTAAAGAACAAGTTTTACCGGTTATAGAAATTGATTGAAAAGCATTCTTGGAGGATCGAAAGTACTCGTTCTCGTAATGAACAAAACTTGGGACGTAGAAGAAAATGTTTTTTCCAAAATACTTCCAGCTAATCATCCGAGATTTTTTGATTGGTTCATCAAAAAACTTAGCTATTTGCGGTTGACCAACATCATTGTATAAAGGATATTTTTTAGTCATTTTTAGAACCTTTGATCAAAGCAGCCATCATTATTGGTAAAATAACTGTGGCATCCCCTTCAATAGTTACTCTCTTTGCAGTTTCCTTCACTTTCCCCCATGAAATAGCCTCTCTGACTTGCGCTCCTGAAAGACTTCCGTCCCACTCGACCGCGGTGGTTATGTACACTGCATAGTCGAGTCCTCCCTTGAACTGGTTCCACCAAATTACATGATGCTTTGATATCCCGCCTCCAATAACCAAAGCACCTGTCTTCTTGGAGTCAAAAATCAAGTTGCTTAGTTCCTGTTCATCTTTGAGAACGTCAACCTTAAGCTTATGGTCTTGGCTGAAAAGCCAAATCTGGTAGCCTACGGCGCCGTCAGTTAACCCTGGAATGTAGACTGGAATATCGTTTTTTTGCGCCCAATATAGAATTGATTCTTCGTTGCATAGTCTACGCCCAATTTCTTTGCAAATCTCTCGGCTTGAGATCTCGCGAATGCCTTCATCCCAAAGGCTAGTGAGTAGTTCCTGTATTTTTTGTTCAATTATGATGCCATAGCTTTCGTTTGGCACTAGAATGTTCCCAAGCCTGTTCACTTTTAGTTTGTGAAGCATTTTATCATCCATCTCAAAAGAGCCTCGGTAATAGTTTTTCCAACATCTTGCCAAGTCGTGATCAAGAGTTCCACAAGTTGTAATAATGACGTCAGCGAAGCATCGTTTAACAATTTCTTTAAGGACTCCTCTTGTTCCAGTAGCCACGAGACATGCAGGAAACGAAAGAAATTTGGTGCATTGTTTGTCAGCAAACATCCTTTCAAGAATATCGATGCCTGTCACCACCTTTTCAGCTGTGAAACCCCAAGATTCTTTCATCTGTTCAACAAGTTCTTTTACAGTAATGTCTTCATGAAGACGAAAATCTCGTAAAGCTTCCGGTTGTTTCAACCATTTTTTCTCCATTTTAGCAATCCATTTTAGCAATCCCTTGTAATTTAATCTATAGAATCGTATAACAGTTGTGGGCTTCTAGTCAACTTTTGGCAAGTCTTTTATGTACCATTAAATATTTAATTGTAGATCATCTAGCATCTTTCTGGTTGCATAACTCATTTAAGGTTTTATAAAAAATTATAAATACAAAAGATTCATAGATTCATGTTCCCTTACAAAGGTAGATAAATATGTTTCGATTTGGCAGCAAACAGATAACTTACGATATTGAAGGCGTGAAAGTCGGTGGGGAACCAGGTGAGAATCCCACTGTTATGATAGGAAGCATATTCTATAAAGGCGACAAACTTTTAAGCGATGAGAAAAAAGGAGTGTTTGATAAAGAAAAAGCTTTAGAGTTAATCTCTAAAGTTGAAGAGATGTCAGAACGAACAGGACTTTCAGCTATGCTGGATGTTGTTTGCACCTACGCAGAAAATACACGTGGATACTTAGAATTCGTTGCTGACTCCACTCGTATGCCGTTGCTTATTGATGCTGTATCTGAAGAAGCAACATTAGCAGGACTGGAAAACGCAAAGGAACTAGGAATAATAAATAGAACTGTCCTAAACTCCATTAATCCTGAAACCCGGGAGAGCGTGCTAAAAAAAATAAAAGAAACAGGCTTGAAGGCAGCCTTGCTTCTTACGTACAGCGCCAAAGCCATAATTTCGTCAAAAGAAAGAATCAATCTACTAGAAATCATGATACCAAAGGTCAAAAATTTTGGAATAGAGAAGATACTTGTTGACACAGTTGTGATGGACATTGCAACGCTTGGATTAGCATGTCGAGCTATCCGCGAAGTTAAAGAAAGATTTGGACTTCCAGCTGGATGTGGAGCACATAATGCTATTTCCTCTTGGAAAGCCCTAAAAGAAAAGAAGGATAAAACACTGAGCATGGCGTGTTCTTCAGTGACAAATGGGCTGCCAATATCTCTAGGCGCAGATTTCGTATTATATGGTCCTATAAGTGACGCACCTTTCCTCTTTCCAGCAATTAGCCTAATAAACGCAGCTTTTGGACAAACTTTGATGGAGGATGGAAAACGCTTAAGCAACAATCATCCTAGGCTTCGCATAGCACGTTTTTAACTTAAGCCTTCTAGAATGCTTAATAATTAACAATATAATCGAATCTCTTTAACAAAAACATCACTCAAATGCGGCTGTGGTCTAGCCTGGTTTAGGACTCAAGCCTTCCAAGCTTGCAATCCCGGGTTCAAATCCCGGCAGCCGCACCATCCAAAAATGGTAGCGAATCACAACGTGTGCGTTTAGCAATTACAATTTCATAT
>CAZIFH010000156.1:0-6968 GCA_964539065.1 uncultured Candidatus Bathyarchaeia archaeon
CAATTAATACTCTTGAAGCCATTAAATGGTTAACCAGTGAGAAATAAATTTTTGATATCTAATTCTCAGTAATATTGGTTCACACATCCCACTTTTCATCCAAATCTTGTTACAATTAATATGTCTAAAAAATCTTGTAAACATTAATAGTATTATTCTATAAACTTAATCGCCATTACAATTAGGCTAAACAAACTAACTATGTGTCTTCCTGAAAGGGGTGCTTCGTTTATGCATTTCCAAAAAAAATTGTGCGTCTTTATTAAGCGAACTTTCTAAAAAGTGGCTTGACATAAAGCTCTTGTATGCATAAAAAATGCTGTGACAGAATAGCATCATTTTATGGCTGAGCGTCTCTGGATAGGTCAATGTATCTTGTTCCACGCTGCAAGTACTCTGCCGTCAAGTTAAAATTAAGATTATATGCATAATCTAAGGCTTTAACGTAGGCTTTTAATCCCATATCTAAGAAGTTTATGCTAAACTCATAAGATGGATGAGCTACATTCTTTAGTTCTAACAGTTCTGTTCTTAATGCAGCCATATCGTTTCTTTTAGTTTGCATCCGATTCGTAAAAGTCGTAATACCTATAGTGCCATTATATAGGTATTTCACATCATCACTCATCAGACTTAAGATGCCATTAGTTCTGGAGTAAATACTGGCAAGTCTTTCAGCGGTTTCGGTGCTTGACAGAGTCTTTGGAAGAAAAAAGTAGAGGTAAACTGCTGATGAAGCAGCAACAACAGATATTGCTACAAATAAGAAAAACAGAAAAGCTTTCTTCTTCACCCGCATTAAATATACCACCATGAAACTAAATAAAGAATGGATTGTAGGTTATTTAAACCCTTTTTCAAGTCTCATCTATTCACTAGAAAACCACACAAGAACTCTACCAGGCTTAATTCGAGCTTCACCATCTTCAGTATCAGCATATCTGAAAGCCTTCTCCAAATCGGCAGCTGATCTAACAACGAATCTTCTATTTGAAATAACCCTCTTCACCCGAGACTTGAAGACACTATCTTTTCTTAGCAATTCCAAACCCTCAATGTAATGTTCCATTTTGCTGCGTGTTGAGCCTTGAAAAGTCAAGGCCTTGTTAACAATATAAGTCAATGCAACAGGAACTTCACCCAAAGAGATTCCGAGCATGACACATTTGCCACCTGGTCTTAGAAGGCGAATAGACTGGGCGATCGTAATCCTATGAGCAGAGCCGCCAGCAACCTCGAAAACAACATCAACCTTATCATATAAACTTTCAAGCTTCTGTGGTTCATTAACAGAGTTCAGGGGAGTAACAAAATCTTTAGCTAAAGTAAGCTTACTATCAATCACGCCAACGAAAAACAAATCTTCTGGCGGAACCATTGTTACTGACGAAACCGCCGCAGCCAAAAGAAATCCAATTGTACCATCTCCTATAACTGCAATTCTCTCACCTTTTTTTATGTTTGCGGATTCAATAGCATTTAAAGCAACTGAAATAGGCTCAGTTAAAGCCGCAACCTCCATTTCTAATCCACTTGAAACGGGAATCACACGACATTCTGGATAAACAAAAAAGGTTCGAGCTAGCCCATCTGCTGTTGCAGCCATATAACGGGAGTTGTAGCAGAGATTCTCCTGTAAGTTCTTGCAAGCAACACATTTACCACATGGAACCAAGGGGTTTACAACTACACTCACTCCTGGGTTAAGATTCGCTCCAGAACCTGCAGTTACTACCTCAGCTATACCTTCATGCAGCAAACACAGGGGAAGCCTTTTCTCAAGCTTTTCCTTCTCTTTTTGCCCCTTGAAATAAAGCATCTCGCTGCCACAAATTCCAGCAACGACCGGTTTAAGTAGAAGATGTCCGTCTGGAACAGAATCAATTACTCGCTCTCGCTCAGCAAACATAAAGGGCTTCACGAGGCAATATTCCTTAGCAATTATCTCTGGAATTTTCAAGTACACTCACACTCTTCTTATCTCAGTTTTTAACTTGTTGTGAAAACAACTCTCCTCTCCAAGGTGGCAAGCTGACCCTTTAGGCTTAACAATAAAGAGAAGCGCATCGCCATCGCAATCAACTAAAATTTCAGTAACTTCTTGGGTGTTCCCCGAGGTTTCACCTTTCTTCATAATTCGACCATAAGATCTCCGGTAAAAGTGTGCAAAACCTGTTTCAACAGTTTTCTCTAACGCTTCACGGTTAACATACGCTAAAGTTAAAACTTTCAAGGATTGCCAGTCTTGAACTACAACAGGAATCAATTCATTTTTATTAAAGTCTAACTCGTTAATGCTGTATAGTTTTCTAAACTTCAAAGCCGAACAGCCACTCCTTTTTTAGCCAAAAATTGCTTTACAACAGGAACTGGATACTTGTTATAATGAAATATAGAGGCAGCTAAAGCCGCATCTGCTTTCCCAACCGTGAAAACATCAAGAAAATGTTCAGGTCTTCCTGCTCCACCGCTGGCAATAACAGGAATGTTTACCCTTTCAGTAATGCTTCGAGTTAAATCAAGGTCAAACCCGTCTTCTGTCCCATCCAGATCCATGGAAGTTACAAGAAGTTCTCCTGCACCTAACTTTTCAACTTGCTCAGCCCAACTAAGCGCGTCTATACCTGTAGGCTTACCACCCATACCCCCGTAAGTATGAACTTCAAACCAACAAGGTCCGTCAGAGGTGTCAACAATCACTTTATCCGACCGTTCTTCATATTTTCTTTTTGCATCAATTGCTACAACAATGCATTGACGCCCAAAAATCTCAGCCAACTCTGTAACTAACATAGGATTTTCAACTGAAGCAGTGTTAATTGAAACCTTATCTGCACCGTTGCATAAAACTTCATGAGCGTCCTCGACGCTTCGAATTCCGCCACCAACAGTGAATGGAATATTGATTTCAGCCGCCACTGCTTTAACAACTTCTTTCAGAATCTCACGTTTCTCAGGAGAAGCCGTAATGTCCAAAAAAACAAGTTCATCTGCACCCTCTTCACTGTAACGTCTACCAAGCTCTACAGGGTCGCCTGCGCTTCTGTGACCTAAGAAACGAACTCCTTTAACAACTTTACCGTGATCCACATCTAGACAAGGTATTATTCTCTTCGCCAAAACCAATGTCAATCAACCTCTAAATTAGGAGTCTCTAACTATTTTTAAGGCTTCGCCTAGACTAAATCTTCCTTCGTAAAGGGCCTTCCCAACGACAACTCCATTAACCCCTATTTTCTTTAAAACTATTAGATCGTCTAAACTGCTTATGCCGCCAGCCGCAATCACGTTTATACCTTTTCGACAAATCTGATCTAAAACATGAATGTCAGGACCAGTTAAAGTTCCATCACGAGCCACAGAAGTGACCAAAAAAAGGCTAACACCCATTTCAGAAAACTTTACTGCAGCCTCGTTCACCGTAATCTCTGCAGAATCTTTCCACCCTTTAATTAACACCATACCGTTAAGATTATCCAAAGCAACCACTACTCGAGTTCTGCCAAACTTTTCTAGAAGCATTTTCACGACTAAAGGCTCTGAAAAAGCAACGGATGCTAAAATACATCTACTCACCCCTAAATTCAGCAGTTTACAGGCTAACTCAAAAGTTCTAACTCCCCCTCCAACCTGAAGAGGCACTTCAACGGATCGCGTGATCGCCTCAATCACATTCAGGTTGCTTCCAGTTCCTAATGCAGCATCTAAATCAACAACGTGGATGAATCTAGCTCCCTCTGCTTCCCATCTTTTCGCAACAGACACAGGATCGCCTAAATGTTCATAAGAAGTGACAAGTTCAGGCTTTCCTTTACTAAGCCTGACAACCTTGCCATCCATCAAATCCACTGCTGGGATAACATCCACTTTTTGTCACCAACCCTTATTTTTTAATTATTTCACTAAAATTATTTAGAACAATATCACCGGATTTGCCTGATTTCTCAGGATGAAACTGAGTTGCCATGATATTTCCGCAAGCAACGACTGAAGCGAAGCTCACGCCATAATCAGTTTTTGCAACGGTAAGTTCATCGTTAACTGGACTGCTGTAGTAGCTGTGCACAAAGTAGAAATAGTGATCTTCATCAATCCCGTTCAAAAGATCGTTATCCTTGACAATCTTAAGCGTGTTCCATCCCATGTGCGGAGTCTTCACTGTTAATGGTAATCTAACAACTTTTCCCTTCAGGAGACCTAAACCTTTACCTTTACTTTCTTCGCTAAAGTCAAAGAGAAGCTGCATACCCAAACAAATACCAAAAAGAGGAACTCCTAATTCTATGGACTTTAAAATGTCCTTTCTTAAAGTTTGAATGTTTCTTGCTCCAGCTTTAAAATTACCTACGCCTGGAAGCACAATCGCATCCAAGTTTCTAAGATCGTCTGCGCTTGTAGCTATGTTTGTTTCCAGACCAAATTTGCGAAGTGCATTTGTTATGCTGAACAAATTACCAACGCCGTAATCTATTATCCCAACTTTTAGGAACTAAATCACCCCCTTGGAGCTTGGAACACCGTTTCTTCTGACATCAAGTGAGACGGCTTGTCGTAACGCTAATCCTAAAGATTTGAAGGCTGCTTCAACCTTGTGGTGGTCGTTTGAGCCATATTGGATGATGATGTGCAGATTTGCCCGTAGAGCCATAGCTAAGGTTTCAATAAAATGAAGGATGTTTTCGCATGGCATATCTTCGATTTTTTTGCCTCTAAGCTTTAGGTCAACCACCGCATACGGTCTCTTTGCGAGATCCACAGCAGCAATAGCTAAGGAACAGTCCATAGGCACAACTGCATAACCAAATCTTGTTATACCAGCAGACGCTTCTAAAGCCTTTGAGATAGCCTCTCCGAGACAAATGGCTACGTCCTCAATTATATGATGCGCCAAGTCTCCTTCAGCCTTAACAGTTAAGTTAAATAGACTGTGAGTGGCGAACGACTTTAACATGTGATCCAGAAAATCAATGCCGGTAATGACCTCTGCTATACCTGAACCGTCAAGGTTAACTTTCGCTTCGATGCTAGTTTCACTAGTTTTTCTTTTGGATTCACCTACACGCATTTCTATTCCCTCTTAAAAGCTTCTATTATGAAAGGTAAATCGTTAACTGAAGGTATAACCATGTCACAGTTTAACTTGAGAAAGCCATCTTTAATAAGATCCTCAAGACCGGAATGTTGATATACGCCTGCAAACATAATGTTTTTACAGGTCTTCGAAGCCTCCTTAACCATGAGCGCTTCTTCTGTAGAATCTCCCACATAAATAATGCATTTATAATTACCGAATCCCTCAGCAGCTTTAAGAAGCGAGTAAGGAGCGGGTTTTTTCAAGTTTACATGTAATCCTTTTTCTTGGAAAAATTTATGTTCAGCATCTTCAACTTTTTCCAAAAAGATCGTTGCATCAGGATTAAACTTGCTTAACAAGCCTTTCAAAACATATTTCGCAGGCTCAATTCTGCTTCCTGATGCAATGCCTAATCTTTTTTCACCTAAAATCAAAGCTAATTTGTCAAGAACCTCTGGTTTAATAATAAGTTTTTCATTTTCAATCATTCCTAACTCATTATTTAAGGATGGTTGAATTCCAAATGTTTGGTTGAAAAGTCTGCTACCTTGAAAGAACTCTTCGAATACAGTTGCAATTATGCTTTTTCCAACCTCAGCGGGCATGTAAATAAAGCCTTTTAAAAAGTTATAGAAAGAAGTGAAGTCTTCGTTCATAGCATATTTGCCGGCAAGGTTTTTATCTACAGAAGCTATACCACTCTCGTCAAGAAGATTCGTAAACTCTTTTAGTTTACAGAATGTTTCTTCGAAAAAGACTGTGTCTAGAACTCTGTTTCCAATTTCCTTTTTTATGCCTCTTCTAACTAACAAAAGTCGTGTGAAAGGATCTTGCTGTGAATCAACTCTTTCCATTTGTCTTTTAAGAACCGTTTTATAATTATCTGGTAAACTGCTCAGAACAAACATAAGTATTCCATAAACTGTATCCCAATCATTATTAAAGCCTCCTGTTCTACGGAAAAGAAATATCACTTCGTTTGAAACTAGTTCTTCAGGCATCTTTGTACAAGTGATGTTCTGAATAATATACGCCACAGTTTTCGAGATAGCTTTATTGTATGAATCTCGTACGTCAACAAGCACTCCATCACAGTCGAAAATTATTCCATCCACCTGTTTAATCAAGGGAATTCTATCCTTTCTAAAATATGCTTTTAGACCGTTAATGTTAAGAACCTGATATTCTTTAGTCCACATTCAGCTCAGAACCTCTTTTAAGGCTTTTAGAAATCTATCCATCATCACAGAAGGAGCAATGGTAACTCTTAAACAATTAGAGTGTGCCAAAACTTGCCCAATGCTCCTCACAATCACCCCGCGATTTATGAGCCCATTATAAACTGTTTCAGATTTTTTAGCGGTCTTAAAAAGAACAAAATTTGTTTCAGAACTGAAGGCCTTAACTCCTTTAATATTGTTAAGGGCCTCAATAAGGGTTTGCCGTTGATTTTTAACTTTATCGATGGCTTCGTTTATGACATTCATGTTTTGCAGAATCTTTAAAGCTACTTTTGCAGCAATTAGCGTGACGTTATATGGCATCTGAAACCTTTCATCCATCATTTCGGCAAACTCTGAATTAGAAACCGCACAACCTAGTCTTAAGCCTGCTAAGCCAAAGACTTTAGAAAACGTTCTAAACACAACAAGATTTTCGTAGTTATCAACAACGTCAACGAGAGAACCATTAGAAAAGTCTACGTAAGCTTCATCAACAGCAACGACGCCATCAAATCTTTCAGTTAAAGCCTCCATGTCTTGTTGTGAAAACTTATTTGCTGTCGGATTGTTTGGGCTGCAAATAAAAATCAGTTTAGTCCTCGACGAAACAGCATTAAGTAACCCTTCAATATCAAGTGAAAAGTCCTTCTTGAGAGGTACAGGTTTATAAT
>CAZIFH010000157.1:0-6536 GCA_964539065.1 uncultured Candidatus Bathyarchaeia archaeon
TTATAAAGAGGTGTGTATCTTTAAATTTTGGGCAACATTTTTAAAGATGCATTATATAGAATTTTCACTGTTTAAGATTAGCATTTAGTTTTTTGCCGAGTTTCTAATTAGTCTTGCAGATTGCTTAGGGTTATTTGAAAGTGTTATTGACCTTCCAACTATTAAGTACTGTGAGCCCGCGTCTATGGCGGCTTTGGCGTCTCCACCTTGAACACCAACGCCTGGCGAGTAAATAGGTATTTTTCCTCCAAGAATTCTATAAACTTCCCGTATCTTTTCTGGATATGTGGCTCCTACAATTACACCATCAGCATTCCACATTAAAGCCTTTTGAGCGAAAACCAAGTACTGCATCTCAATACTGTTAGTGTTTGGGTTCTGAACTTTTTGTCCATAGCCTTCCCATGCAGATTTATGGCTCATATAGACAAGTAAAATTACGCCTCGATTCATTTTTTCTGCAACTTCAAATACTGGCTGAAGCCCATCCTCCCATCCCACGAACGGATTTGCGATTACAGAGTCGAAGCCTGCGCGAAAATAGTTTTCAGCTATTATGCGGTTAGTATATCCTACGTCGTTTATTTTGCAATCCATTATCACTGGCAATCCGAGATTATGAGCTTTTTCTATGATTTTTCTGGTGCCATCAAATAGCCCCAAAGGTAGGACAAGTTGATGGTTTATCTTTAGACCGCAAATGTATGGATTTACCTCTTCAAGAATTTCGATACTTTTCCTATACGGGTCTTTACTTTCAGGAATTTGGTCAAGAGCCAAGACGATAGAGGAATCTTTCTTTTCTGCTGACTCTTCCATTTTCAGCTTGAATGACAACCCTTTCTCCCCTTCTATACCGTCTTTTACCTTCTTAAACTTTACAACTGATTTGTGAATTTTGTAACAATTTAGTCACGTTCATTGCTCTGGAAAATTCATCTTCATTTATACCTAAAACTCGATAACATTACAATGTTTCTAACTGTTTTCGTGACCTTTAAGTTTTTTGTGCCTTGAACTATTTCCACACCCTTTTCTATGAAATTAGTAGGTCTTCATATACATTGTCTACATCAAACGCAAGGATGGAGGGTTCCATCTTACTGAAGGAGATTATAAACATCAACCAACATGCTCATGCAGGATAGATTTTTCCCAACAACGATCCTGCGAGTTCAAATCTTCAGATGGATAAGTTTTTGTGCGCTCAACCTTAATCCTCTAAAAGACTGCGAATTCCTGAAGATATGCTTTTCCTTAATTACTTCAACAGTGGAAAGTCGCTATGCTTCATACGACAAGATTTCTACACTTATGTTTTGATCAACCTTTTTAGGCGACTATGTATCCAAAAATTTCAATGGTCAACTCAGAAAACAGTTTTAACTTTGAATTTTATCAAGAATCTAACCAATAATCTGCTTCCAACTACAATAATTTTCTGCTTTTGAGAAAGGCATAAGCAATGCTATAAATATAATTCTATCTTTATTAGTCCAAAAGGCGCCATTTCAACAAAAATATTTTTTGCTTTTAGATGCTAATTTGTTTTTCTCATTTTCCACCTCGTTCCTTCTGGCATATCTTCAAGTTCTACGCCAAGATTCAGAAGTCTACTTCTAATCTTATCCGCGGCTTCCCACTGTCTGATCTCCTTCATTTCCTTTCTTAAGTCAATAATTAACTGCAAGAGACTTTTTACCAGATTTGTCTCTTCAGTTCTTGTTTCAGCCGTGAAGACTTTTATACCAAGCACATTCATAAGATCCTTAAACGTTTTTAAGACATATTCTTTCGTCTGTAGATTAATTTCGCTGTTATTTTCGAGATAGTTAAATATGGATTTAGCAATGTCGAAAAGTGTAGAAATTGCAAGAGGTGTATTGAAATCGTCATCCATAGCCTCTTCAAACCTTCTCTTTGCATCCTCAATAGTAGAACAAATCTTCTCTTCATCTAGGGTTCGAGTCTCACTTTCAACAAGCCCTTCAAACCGTTCTAATGCATTCAACAGTCTCTTGAGGTTTGTCTCAGCAACCTTTAAAGCTTCATTATTAAAATCAATTGGGCTACGGTAATGTGCAGAAATTAAGAAGAAACGAAGAACCATGGGTTCACAAAATTTGAAGGCGTCACGAATTGTCACAAAGTTTCCTAAAGACTTCGACATTTTTTCGCCGTTCACAGTCAGCCACTCGTTGTGAAGCCAATATCTTGCAAAAGGTTTACCAGTGACCGCTTCAGCTTGAGCAATCTCATTTTCATGGTGAGGAAAAATAAGGTCTTTCCCACCCATGTGAATGTCAAAAGTTTCTCCTAAATACTTTGTAGCCATCGTTGAACATTCAATATGCCATCCAGGTCTACCCTTTCCCCACGGACTATACCAAGCTGGTTCGCCCAGTTTACAAGTTTTCCACAACACGAAATCCGCTGGATTCCTCTTTTTTGGATCAACATCTATCCTTGCACCCATCTTTAAGGCTTCAGCTTTGTTGCCTGAAAGCTTTCCGTATTCAAGGAATTTTGTAACGTCGAAGTAAACATTGCCCCCCTCTTCATACGCATACCCCTTTTTAATCAAGACTTCAATCGTTTCAATAATTTCTGGAATATGTTTCGTCGCCCTTGGTCTAGCATAAACCTCTTTCACATTAAGACGTGTCATGTCCACAAGATAAGCTTCAGTGAAAAATTCTCCGATCTGCTGGACGCTCATCCCTGTCTCCTTCGCCTTTTTTATAATTTTGTCGTCGATGTCCGTAATATTGCAGACAAGCTTAACGTTGAATCCCTTATACTCAAAATATCTGCGGATAACGTCAGCCACTACGAAAGCTCTTGCATTGCCAATGTGAACGAAGTCATAAACAGTAGGACCGCACACATACATTTTGACCTCATTCTGGCGCAATGGAACAAAACTTTCGAGAGTTTTACTTAAAGTGTTATACACAATCAACCCCATGATAACCACTTGCCAAACTCATATGCTTAACAAAAGTATTAAACTTAAGCATAACTCAAAAATAAATTTGTAGAAATCTCGTTGTTTAAACACCTTAATGTAAAATTTTTCTTAGCGAATTCACTATCCACCTTCTGCCTTTGCTCCAAGAAGCCATCACGCAAATTATGAGAGAAGATGCTAAAACAACTGCCGAAAGAATCCATTCTTCCATGTAATTGCTTAGTCCTTCTAAAACAGTATTTCCTGCAACTGCACTAAAAGAATAATACACGGTTTTACCGAGAATCTGAATTGCTAGAAACTTGTTTAGTGGGAGATTTGCGGTTCCAGCTAACAGCACTATGGGGGTGTCAGGCAGTGGCGAAGCGGCAACAAGTAATATGGCAATTAAACCGTATTTTTTTATAAATTTGGTAACTTGGGTATTTTGGCAGTTCTCTTGCAAAGATTCTTTTATTCCTAATCCACAATAATAAGTGGTAATCTCGCCAATGGCAGCTCCAAGCCCAGATGAAAATCCAAGAGCGAGTGGATTATAATATCTTAGAAAGTTAATGAATATGGGAATGAACACGCCTCTGCCGATGATGGTGAGGTGGCTAAGCATGGAAACTAAGAATATGCTGAATATTCCACCTCCTTGTAGGATATCTTCTACGAAAACCGTATGATACAGAATTATTGCTGAAATCATCGCGATTAGAATTACTAAAGCAACGTTCATGAGGGCTTTTTTTCTCATGCTTCTAAATTTCCTTCTAGTCTGCTAGAAATGTTTTAAATAATTTATGAATTAGATATTTAAAGCATTAATACTTAAAATCGTAATGCCAAACATTCTTTAATATTTTCTCTAAACATACTTTACGATAATTACAATAGACATGAGGATCGGTTTTCGAAAACTTGCTTTGTAGAAGGCTTTTTCCGTAACTGTCATAGATTTGGAGTAAAGATGTGGCAAGAGGGACTATTCTCAAGTCGATGCTATGCGGGTTCGTTCTGGATCTCCCTTGAATTTCTTGGAGCCCATTTTTAAGTGTCAATTCCTTTTTTCAAATTATTTAAGGCATTAACTGCTTATATTTTAAGCACATTTTTACATGTGTTCTTATTGGGATGAGTGTATTTAGAGGGATCTGAAGTTTAGGTATTAAAATGGTTGAGATGAAATATGCCGACGTATCTAACTTATTGTTCTAACTATTTATTACTTCATAATTATCATCTATTACAATACTGCATCTATTGACATGGTGGAAAAATGCTGGATAAACTTTGTGCTAAAAAATTGATTGAAACAATTGAAGCACTCAAAACCAGCAAAGTTAAATGGAAAGTAGATGTACGGATAAAACAATTTGTGAAGATGAGACAAAAGTCTAGTAACGAACTTTTCAAGGAGCTTTGCTTTTGCATTCTTTGCGCAAACTTTACTGCTGAACGAAGCCTGAAAATTCAAAATGAAATAGGAGATGAATTCTTAAAACTGTCTGAAGAAAAGCTTGCTCAAAAACTAAGAGCGTTGGGTCACCGTTTTCCGAACACGAGGGCAAAGTATATTGTTGAAGCAAGAAAGCATGCAGGCTCACTAAAGACTGCGTTGTTTTCTTGCAGCGATTCATATAAACTTAGAGAATGGTTGGTTACAGAAGTCAAGGGTGTGGGATTAAAGGAGGCAAGTCACTTTCTTAGAAATATAGGGTACATGGATTTTGCCATTCTTGATTTTCATATAATTAACGTACTAGTTAAGTATAAGCTAATTGATAAACCTAAAACACTTACAAAAAGAAAGTATCTCGAAATTGAAAGACTTTTGAAAACTCTCGCGGAAAATTTAAACCTTAATTTAGCTGAGCTTGACCTGTACTTGTGGTATATGGAGACAGGTAAAGTACTGAAATAACCTTAAAAAGCATTTTTTTAACAAGTTCAAATATGATTAATATAAAAGGTGGTATTATGAAAATTCATAATGGAAGTTTCTCTGTATTAACCCGAGAAAAAATAGAAATACTTAATGTAACAAGTAATGTCACCAAAATTATTGAGGAAAGTGGAATAACAAACGGAATGGTTAACGTATGGATTCCACATGCAACCGCAGCTATTGCTGTTAATGAACACGACACAGAACTTTGGAATGACATTTTAAAAGTTTTGGTTCGTCTGGTTCCAATAAATGGAAACTACAGCCATAACGCCAAATATAGATGGACGACAAGCGAACAAAATGCTCATGCCCACATCCTGAGTTGTCTAATAAAGCCAAATGTCACAGTACCTCTTGAAAACGGAAAGATGCAACTTGGAACGTGGCAGTCCATCCTCATTATAGAAATGGACGGTTCTAGGAATAGACGCATTAATGTTCAAGTTATTGGCGAATAGCGTCATTAGACTTAAAATTTAATATGAACGTTTTTCAACCACATGTTTAAAGTGTTCTACATCTCCATACGTTTTCTCGTAAATATGTGCACTGTTCGTGAAATCAACATATGAACCCACTTCAACCCTTAACTGCTCTGCGATGATTCGTTGAAGTTCAGTCATCGCAAGCATGTTCATATGCATGGCTCTAAAGACGTCTCGGCTTCGCCAAGTAGTGTGTAAAACTAGTTTTTCATCTCTTATGGTACACCACACTCTTTGTAGGCATGGGGGGGAATCAACTCCAATATCCTTTTCAGGATCCCATGTTATTGCTTGCGCTCTTCGTGAAAAATTTGTTTGCTGAAGCTTGCTTATTATGTATCCAATCTGTGAAATTGCTTTGGGCGGGTAACAGAAAAGTCTTTCATGGTAAGTGTAGTGAATCTTTCTCTCTTTAACTGCATTGTCAAGTGTTCCATGAATAATCTCATCATAGTATTTCTGAAGGGATCCCCTAATTGCGACAAGCAGATCTCCTCGATGAATTCTTGGCTCGGCAAAAGGCTCCTTAACCACCACAAGAAGACCTAAAAGTTCCTTCGACATCTCACCGTATTCTGTAGGGACATCAGCTCCCTTATTCCAGCATTCCAAAACTGCCTTTTCCCATGCTTCAGAAACCGTATTTGCTTTAATGATTACACCAACATGTTCACTAAACATTACGCCTCACCTTTTCCCCTTCTAATGAATGGTCGAGTATTACATAAATCATTTTTGGACATTATTACTTGAGATATTTTTTACAAAAAAGCTATTTTATGTGACGTGCTTACCTAAAGATAAGGAGAAGATAGGGGTTAGGAATAGAAAATGGCCCCCCTTAGAAGATCCTATCCAGACGATTATAATGAAGTTTTTAGACGAATGGATGAAATGATAGAAAAAGCCCAATGAAATAACCAATGGAGATTCAACTTTACTAAAATAACTTGCCAAATAGATCTAAAGCAATTGAGGGATTGTTCGTCTACGGATACAGCATAACTCTCGGTTGATGAAAACTGTCAATAAGAAAGTTTAGTAACATGAAGCCAGAAGTAAAGGAGCCTTGACATAATTTTAATGAGTGTAGATGTATGTGTTATAGCGGAACTCTCTAGCTTCGATAAGGAAGGTATTAATT
>CAZIFH010000158.1:0-17653 GCA_964539065.1 uncultured Candidatus Bathyarchaeia archaeon
ATGCAGCTTCAAGCAAACATATTAGGTAGGAAGGTTGTTCGTCCTACCGTCATTGAGACAATGTCTCTTGGAGCAGCTTATATAGCAGGATTGGCGTCAGGATTTTGGAAGGATATCAGTGAAATTAAGCGTAATTGGCAAATAGATAAAATTTTTATTCCGGAATGGAGCGAAGAAAAACGTGAAAAAATGTATAAAGGATGGAAAAAAGCCCTAAAACGAAGCTTAAATTGGGCTGAAAGATGACTATCTCAACAGTTTTGTATGGAATGATGGCTTAGACTCATGTTCTTAACAATTACTTCCTAAATCTTAACTGAATCAAGAACGAAAAGGTTTACTAAGCAAGAGCGGCTCATAAGCGTGTTCTTTAGAATGATTGCGCTGAAGAAATAGGGGAACGACTTTAGCTTAATGAATGTAAAGAAAACCTAGAATTTGGCTAGGATGTGCGATTGACACGTTTTAATTTTTTGTTGGTAAAAAGATTGCGAAAAACAATCAGCTTTTTGTTAGAATTTCCATTCATGTACGTTTTATGCTTATCATTTCTTACAATTTATTTCAGTGGGCTTGGAACGGGTCTTATGCGATTAGCCCTTTCGAGGCAGAGAAATAACCAGCGAATTGGTATGACGTCGCACTTCTATCTACATTTATTTCACGACCTAAGTTTAATATAAATTTAATATAAATAAGCGTTTTACATCAAAAAATAAGTTTATTTCTATAAAAATATGATATGTGCACGCAAAGGCAAAGTTTTATAAGGAAATACATAAAATATAAAATAAGGGTATAAAAAGAAGGGAAATGAATGAAAGCATGGCAAAACATTTTTGGAAAAAACAGACTAGCATACATATCGCTTTTGATGGTTTTCTTGATGGTCTTCAGTGCATATATTGCATATCAAGTAACGACAAGCTTTGGCTACGTCACTATACGCGAAATAGAGATACTTGGATCAAAAGGTAACCATATTAGTGCTTTGCTCTTTGTTCCAAACGACGCTACAACTACGTCGAAAAAACCTGCAATACTGGCTTCGCATGGCTATGATAACCAAAAAGAGTTTATGGTAAATACTGCTATAGAGCTGGCACGCCGAGGATGCGTAGTACTATCGATAGACTGTCCTGGTCATGGATTTTCAGAAGGACCAAGAAACATCTTCGACTATGGCTCAACAGATGCCCTTAATTATCTACGTGGCTTAACCTACGTGGATAAGAATAACATTGGCCTAGTAGGAATGTCTATGGGCGGTAGTGTTATTTCGCAAGCTGCGACTAACATCCCTGATGGATACAAAGCAATGTTCTTTATGGATTCGATTTGGGGTCTTTCAACCGCCCATAAGAATGTTGCAATTCAATGGGGGTATGCCGAAGAGTTCAGCCCCGCTGGCTCCACAGTACATAATTCGACAACAATAAGAACCTATTTCAAGGTGACTGCTCCTGTTACACCTGGCGTAGTTTATGGCAACATAACAGCTGGCACTGGACGCATACTTTATGTGCCATACATAGATCATCCGTGGTCAACACATCATCCTGAGAGTATAACCAATGTTGTCGAATGGTTCAGTATGACTTTAGAGGGAATGAAGCCAATACCCAAGACCGATCTAATATTTACATGGAAACAGGTCTTTACGAACATAGGTTTCTTCGCAGCGATAGCGTTTATAATAACCTTTGGTGGATACCTTCTTCAAACAGAATACTTTAAAGACCTAGCAGAACCACTTCCAGAATATAAAGGCAATCGAGGGATATCCTACTGGATATCAGCCGCAATAATTACAGCGTTAGGTCCAATCTTATACTCTTATGGATGGGGTACTCTTGGCGCCATATATAGTGAAACATTTCTGCCACTATTAATATCCAACCGATTTATGGTATGGATGAACCTTGTCGCATTTGTTGCAGTTCTAATTCTAATACTCGCCTTCTTTATCTTGCGCAGACAAGGAATGACGCTAAACCACTTGGGACTCAAAATAGACGTGAAAAGATTGTTGAAGACTTTACTTCTAGCATCTCTCATAATTGCACCCGTATATATTGTCGTCACATACTGTTATGCATTGCTAGGTTGCACTACATTGCAGCTTGAGGGCTGGCTATTTATACAGGCTCCACTTAGACCTTTGGATTCAACAAGAGCTTCTTATGTGCCAATTTACCTTCCGCTGTTTTTGTCATTAAACCTTGTGTTCGGTGTAGTCTTCGCAGGCTTTATGAGACCAAAGGATGGGAAAATAAGCTTAGCCAAAGAGATGATCATAAACTCTATAATACTTGCCCTTGGTCCAACAATATATCTATTAGCCTATTATTGGCCAATATTCCAAGGTGTGCCGAACTATAATCTCTTACCGAACATCGAACCATGGGGAGGCTGGGGAGGCTGGAACATGAATCCCAGCAGCTTGGGACTAATATACTTCGTGCCAGTGCCGGCATTCAATGTAATAACCGCGTGCATAATAACATATTTCAATAGAAAAACTGGCAAAGTATGGCTCGGCGTACTATTGGCGACGATATTCCTAGCATGGTATCACACTGCTTTCAACTGTTTCGAAACTAGGTTGTAGTATCTACAGCCTTGAATCCCCATTTTTTTTAAAAAATTGTGGTCAAGATAGAGGTGAAAATTGTGATGGTAGGTCCGAAGAAGATCAGATTGAAAACGTCTAAAATATCATACAGTTTCCTCACACAATTGAGTTATGCTTATTTTGACTGGATGGTATAAGTATGAGTGGAGAATGTTATATCCTCTCTTTAGATGAGGGAACAACTAGCGCAAGGGCAATTGTCTTTGACAAGGAATCTAGGATCCTAGGTTTAGGCCAACAGGGGTTCCCACAGATATATCCTCATCCAGGATGGGTTGAGCATAACCCTGAAGAGGTGTGGAACGCGCAAGTAAAAGCTATCAAAGAGGCTCTTAAAAGTGCGGGCATAGAGCCTAATAAGATTGCGGCTGTTGGGGTGACAAATCAGAGAGAAACTAGTATACTTTGGGATAGATTAACTGGCAAACCAGTGTACAACGCCATAGTATGGCAGTGTAGAAGAACAGCCCAAATAGTTGATGACCTTAAACGTGATTACGGAGACATGTTTAAGGCTAAGACAGGTTTAATTCTAGACTCATATTTTTCAGGACCGAAGGTTAAGTGGCTTTTAGATAATGTTCCAAGCTTAAGAGATAAAGCATACAAGCGGGAGATTCTATTTGGCACAGTGGATTCTTTTCTTATTTGGAGACTTACAGGTGGAAAAAAGCACGTGATAGATTACAGCAATGCTTCTAGAACAATGATGTTTGATATTCACAGATTAGATTGGGATGAAGAACTGCTAGAAGTTTTAGGTGTTCCAAAAAATATATTGCCTGAACCTAACCCTTCAAGCCAAATCTACGGATATACCGATCCCAAAATCTTCGGTGCTACTGTTCCCATTTCCGGAGATATCGGTGATCAGCAAGCAGCGTTGTTTGGGCAGGCAGCCTTCAATGAAGGTGTAGCTAAATGTACATACGGAACAGGAAGTTTTCTTCTTGTTAATACTGGAGACAAACCTTATAAATCTGAGAATTTACTGACGACAATTGCATGGGGAATCGAGAATAATGTGACGTATGCTTTAGAGGGAAGTATATTCATATCTGGAGCTGCCATCCAATGGCTTAAAGAGTCCCTCGAGCTTATAGATGACGTCTCAGAAGTAGGGGTTCTGGCATCTTCTGTTAAAAGCAGTGAAGGAGTATTTTTTGTGCCAGCGTTTGTTGGACTCGGGGCACCATACTGGGATCAATATGCTAGGGGGTTGATAATAGGGTTAACAAGAGGAACCGGTAGGGCACATCTGGCGAGAGCGACATTTGAGTCAATAGCTTATTTGACACGTAGTGTTCTTGAGGAAATAAGGAGGGTGGGAATAAAAATTAGTGAACTTAAAGTGGACGGCGGTGCCTCAAAAAATGACTTTTTAATGCAAATTCAGGCGGACATGTTGGGTCTTAGGGTCGTTAGGCCGCAAATTCTTGAGACCACAAGTTTAGGAGCAGCTTACATGGCTGGTCTAGCCGTAGACTATTGGAGAAACCTATCAGAGATAACCTCTATGTGGAGGGCTGAAAAGATTTTTGAGCCGATGATAAATGAAACAGAAAGAAATAAACTGTATGAAGCTTGGAAAAAGGCGGTGGAAAAATCTCTAGGTTGGGCTAAGATTCTTAAGGAAGAAGGGTTAGAGTAGGAGAGACCTGTAACATGGGCAATCCGTTACGTGTAGCCATAATTGGAGCTGGGGTCGTAGGCGCAAGCATAGCTAGAGTTCTCTCAATGTTTGAGGACTTTGAGGTTCATTTGCTGGAAAAAGAGGCTGACGTAGGATGGGGTGTTAGTAAAGCCAACACTGGAATAATCCACGCAGGCTATGATGATGAACGTGAACTGTACCCGTTGAGAGCTAAGTTGTGTGTTGAGGGAAATCAATTATGGCATAAGTGGACTAAGGAACTTGCTGTTCCAGTTAGATGGTGCGGTTCGCTGGTCTTATCCTTTAATGATGATGAAGCAAAATTGCTTGAAGAATTGTTTGAAAGGGGTATTCGAAATAATGTTAAAGAATTAAGGGTTATTGAAGCTGAGGAGGCCAGATCCTTAGAACCAAATGTGTCAAAAAAATCATTGCTGCTCTCTGGGCACCAACGGCTGGTCAAATCTCGCCGTGGGACGCCGTCGCCGCTCTAGTAGAAAATTGTATTGCCAATGGCGTTAATCTGCATTTATTAACTGAAGTTAAGGGAATGAGGGTAAAAAGTGGGAGCATCCTAGGTTTAGAAACCAGCAAAGGCTTTTTAGAGGTTGAGTGGGTTATTAATGCCGCCGGGCTATACGCTGATAAAATAGCAGAAATGGCTGGTCTGAGAGAATATCGGATAAAGCCACGGAAAGGCGAATACATGATTTTCGACAAAGACGCTGAGCCCAAAGTTTCCAAAATACTTTTTCCAACTCCAACACCTATGTCGAAGGGTGTTGTAGTTACAACAACCCCTGATGGAAATCTAATGTTAGGTCCTAATGCACAGGATTTGCCTGAAGATCAAAGGGATGATAAAAGTAATACACGTGAAGGCTTAGATTATGTTTGGATCACAGCCTCAAAAATGGTGAATCATCTTCCTCCTAAAAGTAAGGTTATAAGATATTTCGCTGGATTGAGGCCTGAGCCGATTGAAGGAGATTTCATAATAAAATGGTATAAGGAAGTTTTTGGTTTTATTGATGCTGCGGGAACACGTTCACCTGGATTAACATCCGCTCCAGCCATAGCGTACAAAGTTTTAGAAACCATTAAATCGGTAACTGATACAGACTTTAAGCTAAAAAAAGGCTGGATTAACCGTAGGAATCGTATAATAAGGTTTTCTGATTTACCTCTGGAGAAAAGAAGCAGACTTATTAACAAAGAACCAAAATATGGACGAATAATATGTGTAGATGAAATGGTTACAGAAATGGAGGTTGTTGAGGCAATCAAGAGGGGAGCAACGACCATAGATGGCGTAAAATTCAGAACCAGAGCTTGCATGGGCCTATGTCAAGGATCGTCTTGCATGTATAAAATTGCACTTATACTTTCTAAGGAGCTCGGCATACCTGTATGGGAGGTTACCATTAAAGGTCCTGGCACAGAAATAGGTGTAGGTGACGTGAAAACTCTTTTTGAGGCGGATAAAGTTGAGTGCGAAAATAGACAAGTATGATCTCACAGTTATAGGTGGTGGACCAGCTGGACTTGCTGCAGCGATTAAAGCTTGGCGCCTCGATATCAAAAATATTATTCTTCTGAATGAGTCGGAGATTTTAGGCGGAATTTTGCCACAATGTATACATACCGGCTTTGGGCTGCATTATTTTAAGGAGGATTTAACGGGACCAGAGTTTGCAGCTAAGATGATAAACAAGTTGAATGAAACCTCCATTAGGATTCTATGTGAAGCATACGCCGCCCACCTTAACATTAAATCTAACGGTTTGAAGGAAATTGTTGGATATAGAAATGGGGAGGCTTTCAGGCTAGAATCTAAGGCAGTTATATATGCAGTTGGGTGTAGAGAAAGAAATAGATTCGAGGTTGGCATATTGGGCGAGAGACCAGCTGGCGTATATACCGCTGGCGAAGCTCAAGCATTCATGGATCTTTATGGTGTTCTTCCAGGCAAAGAAATAGTTATTGTTGGTTCAGGCGATGTTGGACTGATAATGGCTCGAAGGTTTGCTTTAGAAGGAGCTAAAGTTAAAGCAGTTGTTGAAATAATGCCTTATCCAGGAGGTTTACAACGAAATATCATTCAATGTTTAGAGGATTTTGACATACCGCTTTATCTAAATCATTCGGCGTTAGAGATTAAAGGTTTGAGAAGGGTTGAATCCGTTAAACTCGTTAAAGTAGATAACAATTTGAATCCAATAAAGGGAACAGAGCTTGAATTGAAATGTGATGCAGTAGTATTAGCTGTTGGTCTAAAGCCTAGAATTGAGCTTCTCGCTAAGGCTGGCGCGGTTGTAGATGAAACTACTGGAGGACCAATTGTTAATGATTGGCTTGAAACAAGCATTCCAGGCGTATTTGCTGCGGGGAATGTGCTGGTCGTAAATGATCTAGTGGATTATGCTGCAGAACAAGGCGAGCGGGCCGCTGAATCAGCAGCTAAACTAATACATGAAGGAACGTTCCCAAAAGCCGAATATAAGCGTATAATTCGAGGACGTAACGTGAGACTTGTAGTTCCACAGATGGTAAGCGGTCTTCAAGATATCATATTTTATGGCCGCGTCACTAGACCTGAAGAAAACGTTTTAATCAAATTTGAGGAGATTGGACGCGCCTTTAAACTACGAGTTGTTAGGCCTCCAGAAATGTTCAGATTAAAGATTTCATCCCAAGATTTCACGAAAATATGTGACGAAAAATTAACAGTTAATGTCATTAAGGTGTAAGGAATGAAGTCAACTTCTGGGAATACTCGAACTCTAGAACTTACATGTATTACATGCCCCATCGGATGTAAGCTTAAGGTGTTACTTGAGGGCAGTAGAATAATCTCAATTGAGGGTAATAAATGTCCAAAAGGAATAATTTATGTCCAGAATGAAATAGATCCAAAACGCATTCTAATAACGGTAATCAAAGTTGTGGGTGGCAATCTGCCAGTTGTATCAGTTAAGACTTCTGAGCCAATACCTAAAAATCTAAGATTAGACGCAATGAAGATTCTTTCTAAAGTGGTTATAAAAGCTCCAATCAAAGTAGGTGATATCGTAGTTAAAAATCTTCTGGAGTTAGGAGCTAATGTTATAGCTACAAGAGATGTTGTTGCTGTATGAAAACGCACGCGTCTTTTTTTACTAGTCATAGCAATCCTACAACTTTTGCAATGTATTTTATCTAGGTTTTATGACCTTACGAGATAAATGAGTTAGACAAACAATTGTTTTTGTAGTCTTCATAGAAATGTTCGTTTCAGGCATAACTGCAAATTTTAATTGTAAAAAAATCAACTCATTTTACCTACCACAAATCTAATATGGAGTTCAAATAATTAAAAAACTTAAAAGTGTTATGTAATGCAGATTCTCATCCGTGAAATGCAACTGAACGAAAAAAGGGATGTTGAGGAACTTTTCAAGAGAAGTCTCAGTGTTGTTGATAGAATAGTTTTTCATTTCTCGTTTGATGAAGCACAAAAGAACGCATTGAAGAAAAGCGGAGGCACTTTAATTGCAGAGTTTGACCATAAGATAGTCGGCGCTGTATCCATGCGAATCCAGACTGTGAAAAACACTCGAATAGGTTATATAGATGCGTTGGTTACGGATAAAGAGTTTCGAGGAAGAGGAACCGGCAAATCCCTAGTAGATGGAGCTATCTTATGGCTAGAGGAACGTGGATGCGAAGTCATTTATGCCACAGCTGACAGGTACAATTCACCTTCGTGGAATACATTCATTCATAGAGGCTTTCATCCCTATGAGATACCGCAACAGATTAGATACTATAAGCTAAACTTTCTACGATTATGGTTTATGGAATTCTATTTCATAGGCTTCGGAACCTTCTTTCTTAGACGAGACAGGGAAACAAAAAAGCCGAAAGAAACAAATGAAGCGTGGCATCTGTTGGCTGCCTTTTTTGGTGTATCCATAGTATGGTGGATACAGATATTGCGCAGCCAAGAATTTTTAATGCTTTTTCCAGTATTTTTTGCTGTTGTAGCTGTGAGCATTTTGGTTCACGAGCTTCCACAAAAGATTGTGGCACACAACCTCGGTCTTGAAACAACATTCAAAGCTTGGGGATCAGGAATATTCCTCGGCTGGCTGCTGGCGCTGATAGGCGCTTTCTTTCCAGCATATGGTTCAACATACGTGAAAAAGCTAGATTGGTGGTATAACCCGAAAAAAGATAAGACAGGACTCATCTTTACTATAGGTCTACTTGCCAGTTTGACAATTGGCTTCGCTTTTTGGGCAATACAAAATCTTACAACTAACAACCTACTAGCAACGTCAGCAAAAGTAGGTTATGCGATTAATTTAATGATCGTCATTTTCAATCTGATTCCAATACAAGCGGCTGGAGGATTCGTGTGGGATGGAAAAAAGATATTTACATGGAACAAAACTATCTGGTCCGCACTTGTTATGGCAGCGATTGCTTTAATAATGTTAGATACCCTCTAGTTTATTCTTTGAAGTTCGCCGCTGTTTTTGTAATTTCATCCTAAGATATTTAATGCAAAGAATGTTTTAGTGTAATGCAACAAAAAGGTATGCTTCTGTCTGTACATAAAAAACCAAACTTTAATTCGCAAAATCTTTCAACTTAGACCTTCATTACAATTTTTTATGTAATCTTTCTTCCTATCGAATACCATAACAGAAGAGTAGGTAAACATTGTATTTAGTTCTAGTTTAAAAGAGAGCACTTAATTTTACATTAAATTCCTATTTTCAAATATTAAAATGTAAAAGCAATGTAGATTTTCCGTTATCATTATTAATCGTAAGGTTTCGTTGAAACAAAAAAATATTTTAAACGAAATTTTGTATCCTATTTAGGAGTGTAAGTTTATATGCTTAAAAAAGAGATTAAAACTAAGGGAGAGTTAAACAAGTTTCTGAAAAACAAAACAGATTTTGAGAGGAGTGTTCTACTTAAGACTTTCGAAATACCCAAAGGAAAAGTCTCCACCTACAAGAGAATCGCTGAAAAAATCGGTAAGCCACAAGCCTACAGAGCCACGGCAAACGCTTTGCGCAAAAACCCTTTAGCACCAATTATTCCATGCCATCGAGTAGTTAGATCTAATGGACAGATTGTAGGAGTAAAAGAAGCAATTGAAGCCAGGAGAAGGATGCTTGAAAAAGAAGGCGTTCCACTTGATGGCGACCGAGTTAAACTCAACTCCAAAATCTTGTTCTAAACATAGAGTGCTTACCCAAAATTGTAAAAGTTTAAAAGATTGAGGCTTAGTTATAAAAGTCTTAATGCAATTCATGTTGTTAAAAAAGGTGAAGGCTTTGAATAAGGAACAGAATGAATACCTCTACATTCCCGGCGCTACAACTGTTGGAGTTGTCTGCAAAGACGGCGTAGTCTTGGCCTCAGAAAAAAGGGTTTCATATGGTCCATTGGTTGTTAGTCGCTCAGGAAAAAAGGTTTTCAAAATTTCCGAAAACATAGGTGCAGCTTGTGCTGGGCTCGTTTCAGACATGCAGATTTTAATTAGGGAGATAGAAGCTTATACGAGACTTTTCAAAATCGAAGCAGGACGTCCCATATCCGTAAAATCAGCCGCAAAAATGATGTCTAACATTCTTTTTAATAACAGAATGTTTCCTTTGATAACCCAAACTGTAATCGGTGGAATAGATGAAGAAGGTCCTGTATTATATGTGCTTGACATTTTAGGATCAAATATACCAGACAAGTACACGGCAGTAGGCTCAGGCGCAGAAATAGCTGTGGGAGTTCTTGAAGAACGTTATAAAGAAAACTTAACAGTAGAAGAAGGAAAGGAATTAGTCACAACAGCTATCAAATCTGCTATAAGCCGAGACGCAATGAGTGGAGACGGAATAGATTTTCTCATAATAACTCAGAAAGGAATCAAGGAAGAAACCACACGTTTCTAGAGGTAATCAATCATAAAGGTCAACACGAATGTCTTTCACCTTAACTCAAGATGAAGGAACATACCTTGTAAGACTTGCAAGAAAAGCAGTTGAAGAAAACTTGAAGAGCGGAATCATAATTAGTTCTCCTAAAGACGCTTCTACAAAACTTCAGGAACGTTACGGAGTCTTTGTTACCATAAACTCTGTTTTGGGAAAAAAAAAGGTACTTAGAGGATGCATAGGGTTTCCATATCCCACTCATCCACTTGTTCAAGCAGTAATCGAAGCAGCAATAGAGTCAGCTACACGAGACCCACGTTTTCCACCGTTAAAGAAACAAGAACTAAACCAAGTTGTTTTTGAAGTTAGCGTACTTACTCCTCCACAACAGGTTGCTGTGTCTTCTCCGTTGGAGTACCCATCAAAAATTGAGGTTGGAACGGATGGTTTAATAGTGGAAAGCGGCATACATAAAGGACTTTTGCTTCCTCAAGTGCCGATTGAATGGAATTGGGATGCGGAAGAGTTCCTATGCCAATGTTGCATGAAAGCTGGTCTTTCACCTGACTGCTGGGTTACCAAAAACACTAAAATCTATAAGTTTTCCTCAATAATCGCTGAAGAGCTTGAGCCAAACGGAAAAGTTATTTTAATAGACCTTCGTGAAAAAGGTGGCGACAAAGAGTTAAAGAAAATTCGACAACATGAACAAGCATGATTGCATATTTTATATTTCCAACTCAACTGGCATTTCAGTAAGGTTATTGTAGCCTCGGCTCGTTATCTCAACGATGTCTTCTATTCTTACGCCGCCGATTTTAGGATTGTAAAGCCCAGGCTCAACTGAAACTACAGAGTGTTTCTCAAGAGGGGTTCTGTTAAATTCGTTCATAGCGGGTTTTTCATGAATTTCTAAGCCTACACCATGACCGAGACTATGGATAAATCCTTTTTCTATTTTTTTTCCGCCTCTAAGCGTGTTGTAACCAGCCTTTTCAAAAATGTCACAACAGATATTATATACTTCGTTTCCAAGAACACCGGCACGTAAAGATTCAATACAAACATTTTTTGCATCTAAGACAGATTCAAACATTCTTTTAACCTCTTTTGAGGCTTTCCCCTTCACAATAGTACGGGTCATATCTGACCAGTAGCGTTTTTCTATGCTTCTGGGGTAAATGTCAAGAACGATTGGTTGATTAGCTTTAATCTTGCTTTTCATATATCCATGAAAATGCGGATTAGAAGATTGAGGACCACAAGCAACAATTATGTCTTTTTCTATTGCGCACCAATTATCCAGAAATTTATGTGCTATAAAGGTTTTCAGATAACCCATAGTTAAATGGGTTCTCTCTTTTTTCGGGTTCATAAGAGTTTTGTTAGCTCCTACTTCGCAATCTTTTATTAACTCAATAACTTCAGCCAAAACTTTCTCATTGATTCTTTGAACTCTAGTAATTTCCTTGATTTCTTCAGGCATTTTTGTTTCTCTAGCTTTTTCAACAACGTCAAACATAGGTCGGATAGTTAATCCTTTTCTTCTAAGTGCATTAGCTGCTATTAAGGGAAAGTCAGGTGGCACACATATAACGATCCCTTTACCTATTTCACGTTCAATTACCGATGCAAGAAATTTTAGAACGCCGATTTTAGGACTTTTAGATGCTTTAACAACTTCAGAGTAACCGTAATCTTCAAATGATCTTACATCCTTGACGATAGACTCTTTTTTCGCCCTAGAAAACTCCATGGAATTAACTAAAATGATAGGTGAACTATCAACCTTCTTTAAGAAGATGAAGGGGTCAGGCGTCAAAAACTTCGTTAAATAGTACATGTTTGGATTTAAGTAGCTTTCCGAATACAGCAGGAGACCGTCTGCCCCTCTTTTTGCTAAGATTCTGTCAATATCCTTTCTCATTGTTTACCCTTCAACTTAACAGATGTTATAACATTTTTTCAGTAAGGCAAATTTACACTTTTAAGTCTTGCAAGATAAAATTAATAATCAATCAAAAATATATTTTCGTTCTAACATTAGATAAGATTTGTCATTTCCAACCACAAAACTTTCATTCCAAAAAATAAACAGGCATTCTTAATTACCTAATTTTTTCATTCTTATGATGATAAGAATGCGAGATTTAGATCTAGCTAAAAAAACTCTTGGCAGCAAAAATGTTTCCATAGTGATAGTTAAAAAAGGAAAAATCCTTTTTGAATCATCCATGTCAGGCATTAATCCAATTTTACAGGCTATTGAAAAGTTGAAACATAAAATGAGTGGTTCGTCAGTAGCTGACAAGATCGTTGGCAGGTCAGCGGCTCTTCTTTTAGTTTATTCGCATGTCAACGAAGTCTTTGCATCGGTACTAAGCATAGAAGGTAGAAAAGTGCTTGAAGAAAACGGAGTAAAATACGAGTTTTCAAGTATAGTGCAAAAAATACTTGACAAAACTGGAAAAAACACTTGCCCATTCGAAAGTTTTTCGTATAACATTACGTCTCCCAATCAAGCCTACAAACTCATGAAGGTTTTTGCAAAAACTTGTAATGAAAAGACGGATTGAAAGTTGAAAACTTTACATCTCAAATTTACTGAAATAACGAAAAACGTTCACAATATATAAATATTATTCAAAATATATCCTAACCTAGAAAGGTGGCTCTCGAAAGCCCAACTATTATACATTTAAAGTAAAAGCGACGGGGCTATCTTGATGAATTCTAGAAATCTAGAAAACAGTGTCAATTGCAAACATTTAACTTTATATCTCAACCACATAAGCAAATTGCATAGAAAAATATTTGTCTCCAGTCCAAAAATGCTATTCCTTAAAAAGCTCGTTAAGAACCTCTGCTGGCGTAAATGCTTCATCTGACCTTACTGAAGCCTCTTCTACATATAATTGAATAGCGTATCTCAAAGCTTCTTCACTTATTGGAATAAAATTCTTATCTGAACGGAAATACTCCATTAAGGAGGCTGCTGAAGCAAACCGAATTACCTTGTCCTCTAGCCTTGCGGAAAACTTGACAACTTTTTGAGGAATCTGTTCAAGAATCGCTGCTCGAGCTTTTCCTATAACTTCGAAAACTTTTGGCGTTATCATAACAGGTTTGTATCTGAAACGGTTTTTGACAAGATGGTGCCCTGTTTCTATGGCGTAAACCAATGTTAAGTGGTCACGTATTTTATAGGCATCTTTTTCTATATCTATGTCTCCTAATGCTAACTTCATTTGGCTCCTTGTTAACTCAACAAAACGCTCCTTTGTCAATCGGTGGAGACGGCAAAGCATTCTGTCTTCAATAGCGTTAAAGTTTGGGTCTTGAATTGTCACTTTGAATCCTTGATTATAAACAGACACGTTATAGTTAACAGAGAAAAATGAAGTGAATCTATATGGTCCAATTACTTCGGCGTGAGTTTCATATTTTATTTCACCTTGTTCCATAGCTATCTTTAAAGGCTCAACCATACCTTTATATCTAAAGAAATCGTTGAACTCGGGAACTATAAAATTGAATACTTTGCCACTATAAGCTTGTCCTATACGTATAAAACGGGCTGGCGTAATACCTCCGCAATACCTATTTCTACCAGGAATACCGTGAGCCGCAATTTTTAGGCGGGGACTGCCAAGAATCATGTCTCTTGTTGAAAAACTTTTTCCTGTGCCAGGGTCGCCAAATAAGGCTAAGGACCAGCCAGTCCTTTTCCCTGTTCCGCCATGCTCATGCATAATTTCTATGTTTGCCAGTCCATATTGTTGGGTTATACTCAATAAACTATCAAAATAAAGAACTTCTCCGAACAAGTTTTGCAGATATTTTGAAAGATACTCAAGTCCGAATTTTTTGCCAAAATTAACTGTAGTTTCGAGCCTATGTTTAAGTATATTTTCTAGGTACTCGTCGAATTCACGATCCATCTCTTCAACTTTTTTATTTTCTTCAAGAAGATAATCTGCAACTTTTGTCTTAAAAGAATCTTGAGAAGGAGCTTGATCAGGTAATCTATAAAACTTTTCAATTGGCTTTTTTCTTAATCCAAGCGCAAACTCTAGAATAGGTAATGTTTCCTCTAAAATCTTCCATTCATGGTATTTTTCACTTTTGTATGCAGAAGTTATAACCTTTAATTTCTCTAAATACTCAAGAATCTCCTGAATATTATTCATCTTAAGTTGCCTGTTTAAGTTTTCAGTGCTAACAGCACCGCAACTTTTAACTAAAGCTTTAAGAACAGAGTCTACTTGAGAACCATACATTGTTCTGGCTCTTTGAATGCTACTTTTAATCTTGTTTTCTGAAGATTCTTTGTAGAGTTTCCCATCTTCAAATATATAGTATAACCCTCTGAATATTGCCCACTCTCTTGGAGTATGTTTGGCAAAAATTTCTTGAAGATTGTTATCATCTACTTTTTCAGCCAATAAAAGCGAGGCTTCTTCTTCGTCGTGAATCATCCATCCGCTTGAAAGATTTTCAAAATAAGAAATCTTAAGCTCTTTACCTATTCTATAAAGTTCAGCTTTAGAGAAGCATCTTTTCAGAAGCATTGCCCGTTCAACTAGTTTCTCGTTTCCCTTAAGATTAAGCATCAACGGTTCCTCAACTCAATAATATATTTTAAGACGTTTATTTTAATAATTGATTATGTGCCTTAAATTTGACGGGTTTTAGATAAGTGCCTCCAACTTTGTATAGAAAAATAACTTCTACATTAGGGCGTTGAGAAGGGTTTCTTTTTCCTTTTTGGTCATCCAACCTTCGCTTTCAAGATCATTTAATCCTTTTGAAACGTAATCTTTAAAGCTTGGTTGTGACAGTAGGTTCGACGAAAATGCATTTTTCATAATTTTTTCTTTTATACTTAAATCAGTTTTAAGCGTTTTTTGAAGTTTAGAAAAAATTACTTCATTAAGGTTAGATTGAAGTGGGCTTAGAAGAACTTGCATTTTAGCTTCTAGACTGAATGAAATTGTTTTCTGAATCTTTTTCAAGATCCCCTCATATTTTGACGCTACCATAGGTGGATACAAATCTATTCTAGCCTTATTTCCCAACCTATATTGCACAATATAAAAAGGAATTAAAATAAGCAAAGACTTATCAGCTGAAAAATTAAGTAATAGATTATTGAGTGCCTCGAGGTCTTTAACTTTTTTGTTGATAAGATCATTGATTTGAGTCTCAATATCATGTGATATAGAATTAAATTTTGTCATTTCCTCCACATTTTTTGTTATTTCAAGATCTCGAGAGCGCTCTAAAATCTTGATCTTATTAACCTCCTTTTCAATTAACTGTGCATACCTTTCGTTCGTTTGATCAATTTCTTGCCTTTTTTGTATTCGTATTTTTTCTTGAGCGTTAATAACTTGATTAAGTTCAAGGTTACTTTTTCTAATCGTTTCTTTAAGCAGAGAAATTCTATTGTCGATCCTCGTAGTTTTTAGTTTCGGATAATTATGTTTCTGTATCCTTTTTTTTGCAAGAACATTGGTAAGTGTATGTCTTAATTCATTTACTTTATGATCTAGTCTCTTCTTTTCATCCTCAAGCCTTTTGAGCTCTCCGTCAAAGCGTTTTTCAGCTCTACATAATTCTCTTATCTTTTCTTTTTCTAGCTGTACCACCTTTTTGTCAACAACTTTTTTTTCATTAAAGATCTTGTTCTCATAATCCTTCTCTATCAGTTCCGTTTCAATCAAAATTTTTTCTTTGTGATAAATAGTTTCTTCTCTGAGTACCTGAAGAGCGTATTTCATCCCTTCGATGTCTGTCTGTACCCTTTGCTCCTCATGAAGAAAATCTGCAACTACACTTTCAACATCAACTGTGCCGTATACATCCGAAACTAAAGGGATGGTGGAATCTTGGTTTTCTTCACTGTATTTAACTTGATTTATGAAAGAAAGGAAAGAATTAGGAACCAAACTGCCTGAAATCAAGGCTTTCAACTCAACTTTATCAACTGATAAAAAATCAGCAAACATTTTTTCGTTTTCATACAAAGTTTTTTTGAATAAGTTGAGTGAAGTATTGCTTCTTTTTAGATCTTCAGTGAATTTTAGTACGCTTGGAATCTGGTTATAAAATATAGTGGTTGATGCTTGACCAAGCATATCAATAAGCATGGCTTTCTTATTATATGGCACTATCTGTAAAGGATAACCTAATTTTGCAATACACTCTATTTTTTCACTTGATTCCCTTAAAAAAGATTGTTTTTTCCTTTTAAGTTCAGAGAAGCAAAAAATTGTTGCATTTTCCATTTCTTGAGTGAATTCTTTTTCTCTGCCCACCTCTTTTGTTATATAAGGAATAATTATCATAGCCAACACATTCAATAAAATGTTGTTGAGGATCATAAGTTTTTTGAGATACTAGACTGTCACGCTATGCCTTGAAAAATATTCATTTGCTTCATGGTAGCTCTCAAAACTACCAATATCAAACCATACACCCTCAAACACAAAACCATATACTTCACTGTTTTTGCATAACCACTCTATGAATTTTCCTATCTTATCAGGTTCGTTTCCTAAGTCTAAGTATTCCAAAATGCTCTTAACTCCATCTTTCGTAAAGGCATAGCAAGCAGTAGACACAAGCGTAGATTTAGGATTAAAAGGCTTCTCTTGAAAATCGATTATTCTGCAGTTTGAGTCGATCTGTGTAACGCCATATAATCTTGCCTTGTCAACAGAGTTTAAATTAAACAGTGCAATAACATTCGCCCTTTTCAACCTAAAATATTCAAGGAATATTGACAGATCGAAACTAAAAATGTTATCGCCGCCAATTACAAGCAAATCATCATTGATACCTACTTTCCTGATCAGAAAGCCAAGCGCACCTACACTTCCAAGTTTCTCTTTTTCCGAACGGCTCTCCTCAATAAATAATGAAATTTCCTTACTAATTTTAATTTCATTCAAATATTGTTTAAAATGAGATTCAAAGGCAGCGTTTGTCGAAATGAAAATTTTATCAACATTTTGTAAAGGCTCAATCTTCTCTAACACGTAATTCAGCATAATTTTTCCAGCTATAGGCAACAAATGCTTTGGTTTATCTTTTGTGAGAGGCCACATACGCTTTGCAAACCCCCCTGCAAGAATAACGGCAATCAAGAGTCACGTTACACCTACCTAGGATTTGCATTAAATCTACTAGCAACTTAAAAACAGAAAAAACTATTGGTTGCGATTCAAGATCTAACTTTTTTGCTCTGCTACAGTAGGCTCCTGCTTTTCTTCTTTGGATTCCTCAGCCTCTATTTCTTTTTCAATGTCTTCTATTGGTTTAGGAGGCGGAGTAGTGGCCATTGTCCAGCCGATCCAAGCTCCAATTCCAAGAACCCCCAGAACAGCAATAAATCCAGTCAACTTTAATATAAGCAAGCTCCAGCCAGGC
>CAZIFH010000159.1:0-4699 GCA_964539065.1 uncultured Candidatus Bathyarchaeia archaeon
AGTGAGGGCTTACGGACAGAGGTGTCAAGAGCTTCAAAGGTCATGGTAATATGTGCCATCTTATTGTTATTAGCTGCATTCGCTGAAATGTACATTATAACTTCTTCATAAACTTCATTCCCGCATCATTTCTTCACTGAAAATTTTTGATATCTCTTCTTTTCGCATTCCAAGTTTGCCAGAGAGTTCTTTCACCCATCTAACATAGAAACGGAAGGCTGTTTTGACAATGTCTATTTTCTCTAGGTCAGAAATTTTTTCTTCTTCCACTAAAATAAGAGCGAACCATTTTCCTAGATCAGTCAATGTGTAATATTTCACCCAAACTGCACGTCCGTTTATCCTTTTCTTTTCCATATACTCATCCAAAATCTTCAGATTTGTTAAAGACTTCAAATGGTTTATGATGGTTTTGTTAGAATAACCAAGCGTTGCAATCAAGTTTTTCTGCATAACTTTTTCAGAAACACCTTGTTTCAGCGCATATTTCAGAATGTCAACAGGTACTTTAGACTCAAAAACAGCCTCGAAAAACTTTTCCTTCTTTCCCTTTGGCAGAAAAATCAAATATGGATACAATCGTTCACTCATAATGTTGAGCCACCTAAACCTAATTATGTTAATTACGGCGATAGAATTATCATTTGTGGTTAACAATAATTCATAGTCTCTGATAAAATCAATCTAGATAAAAATAGTGAACGATATATAATATTGAATCAGCATTAGGATTTGTACCATTACAGTTGTAAGTTTTGGTATCTCTTCTTGCTGGAAAAATTGCAGGACATAATCTCGTAATTACTTCCTAAAAACAAGGTCCCCTTCACCTAGATTGCGTTTTTGGAAGTTCATTGAAGATAAACAATAAAACTATCGTAAATTTAACAGAGCAACCAAACGTCACAGTATTTGAAACAGAAAGAACTGAAATAAAACAATTCGTTGCGTTTCTGGAACATAAATCACTCTTTTCACTTTTTGGCTTGAAACTGAAACAATTATGAAACTGGCAGGAAGTTACTGTGGTTACGGAAGATTGACGCGAAAATGGTAAAAGACCAATCCTAATTCATGTAACCAAATGTTTATTTAAAGACTAAATAAAATTGAACGGTGAACGATAAGGAACAAGTCATTCATTACGTTAAGTACATTACTACTCAGCTCAGTTATTAATAGTTCCAAGTAAACTTCCCACGAAATTCATTGCAGAAAGATTCTGAATGATTTCATAGTAGATGATTTTCTAAACTATATTAAGACTTCATTAAACTTTAAAGAAGAGCCAAGCATTTTCTTGTTTCTTGAACTTAACTAGGTAGAACCGCCCGTTCAGCTTGCCGCCGTTAATGTGGACTATGATTTCGTTTTCGTTCCACTTCTCGGTCTCATATGTTCCTTTATCCCATATTTGAACTGTCCCAGCACCGTATTCTCCCTCTGGGATTTTACCTTCAAAATATGCGTAATCAAGTGGATGATTCTCAACCATTACTGCAAGCCTTTTTACGCCTTTTTGGGTTGGTGGTTCTTTTGGAATTGCCCAGCTTTTAAGAACTCCATCTTTCTCAAGCCTAAGATCGTAGTGAATGTGGGTAGATTGGTGCTTCTGAATGACGTAAATAGAGGGTTCTTTCTTTTCTTTGATTTTGCCTTCTATCTCATTTGTTTTCATGAAACTTCGTTTCCTTTGGTACTCAGATACAAGACAATATTTTATAGATGCTTTATTAAGCCATTTCTTCATGAGTCATATAATGTTAGAGATGATTCTATTAAGTAATCAAAACCTGCGACACCGACAATCTTATTTGAAGCGCACGTTAAAATCAATAACGTTTCACTTACTGAATTTAAAGGAAGATATAGATCAATGGAAGAAATCATTGGACATGGAACCTGGTACGATAAGCTAGCTCTCGACATAATTAATAGAGAGAATAAACTTGGCAGACCTTTGGATGTTATAAGAGTTGAAAGTGGAGTTGCTGCATCAGGTATCCCTCACATAGGCAGCTTAAGCGAGGTTATGAGAAACTACGCTGTTTCTTTAGCCATCAAAGAACAAAAATATAACTCCGAGTTCATCGTTTTTTCAGACAACAAAGACGGGTTGAGAAGTGTACCATCTGGACTGCCTAAAAGCCTAGAAAAATATATTGGCTTTCCAGTTACAGAAGTAATAGACTTTTTCAGATGCCATGAAAGTTATGGAGAACATATGATCAGTCTTCTTTTGGAAGCTTTAGATAAATGTGGAGTCAGTTACAAGCTGTTGAAAGGAGCCGAAATCTATGAAAAAGGATTTTTGAACAAGGAAATCCGCATTCTATTGGAAAATGCTGAGAATGTAGGAAGAATTGTGAAAGAAGAAACAGGACAAGACAAGTATTTGAAAGTACTGCCTTATTTTCCCGTATGCGAATCGTGTGGGCGTATCTATACGACCAAGGCTTATAAGTTTATTCCAGAAGAGGATAAAGTTCTCTACAAGTGCGAAGGCATGGAAATTAAGCATAAATGGTTAGATGGTTGCGGATATAAAGGTGAGGTTGACTACAAAAAGGGAGGGGGAAAACTAAGTTGGAAGGCAGGCGAATTCGCTGCAAGGTGGCGTGCATTAGGAATCAGGTTTGAAGCTTATGGTAAGGATATAGCAGACTCAGTTAGAGTAAACGATAGAATCTCACGTGAAATTTTGGGATACGAACCTCCAATGCATGTTCAATACGAAATGTTTCTTGATAAAGGAGGAAAGAAAATCTCTAAATCTGTAGGCAATGTTTTCACTCCACAAGTTTGGTTTAAATATGGTTCCCCTCAATCGATGATTCTGCTTACTTTGAAAAGGTTTACTGGAACTCGAAACATTTCTGTTGTCGATATCCCACGTTACATGGATGAACTTGACGAACTTGAAGATGTGTACTTCGGAAGAAAAAAAGTTTCAGATAAAATGGAGAAGGCGAAGCTTATAGGACTTTTCAAGTATTGTTATTTCATGAAGCCTCCCTCAAACTTAAGCACACATGTTCCATACAATCTTTTGGTAAGCTTAGCTAAGGTAGCCCCTAAAAAATCTGAAGGTTCATTCATTATAGAGAAGCTCAGAAACTATGGATATATTAAGGGGATAGTTGAAGAAGACTTGGAGAAACGCATATGGTATGCTCTTAACTGGGCAAAAGACTTTAAAGAAACAACGGAAACAAAGGTTGAATTAAGTTTCCAGGAAAAGAGAGCTGTCGAACAGCTTATTCAAAAGTTACGACGAGATAATGATAGCGCTGAATTAATCCAATCTGCAATATTTGATATTTCAAAAGAAAACAACATGAACCCAAAAGATTTCTTTAGAACTTTATATATGATTCTGTTTGGAACTACATCAGGACCGCGGCTTGGACCATATCTTATAGACATGGGAAAAGAAAATGCTATCAAAATCCTTGAAAAGACTTTGATTAACTGAGAACGATTTTACCATAAAATAAATTTGGTTAAATACCTATGAGTCGCTGGATATACGATTTAAAAGGGGGGTGTTACTCAAACACTACAAACAATCAAAGATTATGCATTCCTATTTAAATACCGTAAAAGTTAAATGTATATTCCTCCCAGATATCTCGACTCACATGAAAAGATATATGTTTAGTATCCTACCAAAGTGCAAATCACGTTTTTGGAAATGCAGCTACGAAAATGTAAATCGCAAATTTGAAAGTACTTTATCAATTCTGATTGCTATTATGTTTATTAACTTATTTGTGATGCAAACCCAAGCGTTACCATCAAATCCTCAACTTTCTTCTCCATATATTAAGTTTAGAATTATTGATGCAAATACAAATTTACCCATCCAAAACGCAAGAATAATAGTATGGGACCTAAGTGCTCAAGCTGCTCAACCAACCATTCTTTATACAGACGATCTTGGAGAATGCATTTTTGATAGAGCCGTTCAGCTCCATTCTTACTGGTGTTATGCGTACCAAGGAAACTTAACAAACGGAACCATTAATTATGCACCCCAAAAAACTGAAATAATTTTATCTCTGCTGGAAATCGGCAGAAATGTGACAATAAAGCTTGTACCTGCTGCGACAATACGTCTCACAGGCGAAATATCAGTCTTAGAATCGGTGAGCCCCCCAAGATCTTTTGAGGTGACTATCATCGATCCAGCAAGCCCTACAGGCGCCCCGCCTATACTTAATGGCAGTTATATATATGTGTACGATCAAACGTTACGATTTTTCCTCAGAGAAAAAGAAATGTTAAATTCTTCCTTCATCTTTGTGCCTGCAGGAGTTTCTTTCAATCTAAAATTTGATTTTTCCCTATATACTGTAGAAAGAGGGGTTATTCGGCTCAATTTTTACATTCCTGTATCTTCTCCCTTGAGGAAGGGTAATGTTACGACTTTCCGTCTTGAAGATTATAGTCTACAAAAGAGCATTGAAACAGTTCAGAACTATATTTTTTCCGCAACCACGCAGCTGCGTATAGCTCAAGACGTTGGCTTCTACCTTGCCTCAGAAGCTAAAACCTTGCAGGATCAGCTTACCCAGGTGATGAATGCAAGCAAAATACTAAGAAGCGATGATCCCAAAAGGTATGAGAAGTGTTGGACAATTTTGAGAATCGCTTATGTAAAGACAAAAGATGTTTTAGCTTTGCTTGACTATTATGT
>CAZIFH010000160.1:0-12647 GCA_964539065.1 uncultured Candidatus Bathyarchaeia archaeon
TATTTTATAGAAACACAGCAATCACGCTATACAGAGAAACCTTATAACTGAATTTACCTATCTCTAGCCTTGCAGAAAGATGAATATTTGCATATAAATGTTTAGTCCCTCTAAAAGGGCCCGTGGTCTAGCCCGGATTAAGACACTGGCCTGCGGAGCCGGAGTCCTGTGGTTTCGGCGCTGAAAGCCGGAGATCGAGGGTTCAAATCCCTCCGGGCCCGCCACTTGTCCTCTTTAGGTTCAGGTCTTAGGCCAAATCTCATATGACACCTTGTTGTAGGACAGAAGTATAATCCATCCCCTGAGCATAGGGTTAAGGAAAAGAGGGTCGATTCATGTTTTCAATAGTTTCGGGGCTTCAAAATTTGCTGGCTGAAAGTGGCTTCTCATAGTCTATGCTCACTCAAGAGTTGGTCGAAGTTGAAACCAAAAGTTACGTACTTATAAAGATGCGCCGACAATTTGATCCAGCAAGTGACTGCGAACTTAGAGAACCGTCATAGCTAATTGTCGATAAAGGCTAACCCTCTATTTTTTGGATGAATCTAGAAAATATTTGTATGAAAATATTTGTATGTAAAGAATAAATTAGTTATCGTTAGAATTGTTAGACGAACCATTAAAAGCAGAAGTTCTAATAGCCTTTATGAGTGAACATAATATCTGATTAAAGACTTTAGAATAACTTGTGGTTTTTGTAGTCGATCCTACAGACTGAGAACAACCATGTCGCCTGCAAATCTTATGAATAGAATGGGTGTTTTTGAAAGAGGTGGATATAACTTTTGGAGATCTGGAACCAAAATAGAGGTAGTGATCTTGTTAGAAAATTATTTATTCTGAAAAATCTTAAGATGGAGTTGAAAATTGATGAGGAACTATTCTCTTTCTCCTTATGAGAGCGTTTGGAAGTGGATTCGTTCTAAAAAGCCTGAACTTTCCTTTAATGGCAAAACCTTTGAAGATTATACTGTTTGGCGCCAGAAATTTAAGGCAAGATTAATTGATCTGATAGGCAAGGTTCCTGAAAAGGTTCCATTGAATCCAGAGGTTGTTGAATCAACTGATATGGGGACATATATAAGAGAAAAAATCATCTTCGACTCTGACAAGTACTGCAGTGTTTCAGCATACATTTTGTTACCCAAAGACATAGACTCAAATAAAAGACCTGGCATACTTGCTGCTCATGGTCATGGACGCGGCAAGGTAGATGTTTGCGGCGTCGCCAGAGACAAGGATGAATACGAAAGATGTGTGACGCCATTTAATTATGACTATGCAGTTAAGTTTGTTGAGAGAGGCTACGTTGTCATCGCTCCAGATTGGCGGGGCTTTGGTGATCGGTCAAGCCCATGTGAGTGGGTCGGAGTTGGCCGCGATATGTGCAACGTCAATTATATGGCTTACGGATACGTAGGATATAATCTCCTTGCATTACAGATTTGGGATGGAATGCGCACCATAGATTACCTCCAGTCACGCAGCGAAGTTGATAAAGAAAGAATAGGATGTGCTGGTTTGTCATTCGGAGGAACAATGACAATGTATCTTGCTGTACTGGATCACCGCGTTAAAGTTGCCTGCATAAGCGGTTATCTTAGCACAATCATTGATGCCATAGGAATGCGAGGGAAGGGAAACTTCTGCGGCTCCCAGTATATGCCTAAACTGTTAACTATAGGCGATTTACCTGACGTTGCGGGTCTAATAGCGCCTAAACCATTATTGATTGAGATGGGTGAGAAAGACACATGTTTCGCAATTGAGGATGCAAAAAATGCCTACGTACAGCTAAAGAGAATCTATACTGCTGCAGGCGCGTCTGAGCGGTTAGACTGTGACATTCATCAAGGAGCCCATGCTTGGAGCGGAGCCAAAGTCTACAAATGGTTCGAAAAATGGCTTTGATAGATACTGGCTATCAGTGAAAATGTAACTAAGATTCACCTTCTTGAGGAAGACACGGATACGCCTCAAAAGAAACTTGGTCAGGCCGCTAGAGATATGCAAGAAGGCTAAAATTGTAGAGGATCTTGTCGCGGATGCCGATCTTAAAAATTCTTCTCCACCTTCTACTCTTAGAACTAGGCTTCTACTGTAATGAGATCTAGAAACTTCGTTTATTCTATCGATTCGGTTTTTAGGTTTAGTTTGACCATCCGCAGATCTTCTTCAACAAAGAAACAAAATATTTAAAATTTTTCAAGGATACGTCTGGTGGCACCGCATGATCCACCCCAGGAAAGTACCCTCTCCTCTCAACTAGAGGAGGAACTTTGTACATTACTTCGTTTTCTATTGCTTTTCTGTTTTCGGCTAACTTTCTCTTATCTATTCCACCCATCATAACGAGTTTTGGATAGCGCTCTCCCAGTTTAACTACATCCATGCCTGCAGCTGCTTCACATGGCGAAACACCGTTTATTCCAAGCTCTAACCAAATAGGTACAATGGGTTCAACATTTCCATCGCTGTCTATGAATATAACTTTCACACCGTGATCTCGGAATAACTTAACGAGATCTTTATAGGCTTGGCCCATAAACTTCTTCACAGATTCAGGTCCTATCATTGGTCCTCCTTTGTACCCCATATCCTCGTTCATGATTACGTAGTCTACTTCAATTTCTTCAAAAGTTTTATGCAAGGTCTCAACATGAAATTCAGCGCAGAAATTCATAATCTCCCTAATGAATTCAGGTTCCCTAAAAATTCCTGTTGCAATCTTGTTCAATCCAACCATATCTCTGGCCCACCAGAAGGGACCTCTAATTGTTACATTAATAGGGTAATCTCTTTTCTTATAGGTTTCAGTGAATTTACTCCAATTTTTTGGTTGTCTTCTAGGGTCTTTTGGGTTGTACCGTTTCTTAATCTCAAGAAAATCTTTCCAGTTCTTAACGGGGAAGTCTATGAAAACTCTTGTCGCGAAGCCGCTCCACCCGTATTTCCAGTCGTCCTGAAATCCCATCTGAGTTATACCTAAGCTGTCAACCCAAAACCTGTATCTTTCGTCCTCTTTTATTATACGGTATTCAAAAGGTGGTATCGGACCGAGATTTATGGCATATGAATTGGGCTTCCATTCAAAACCTTCACTTGGGTACGACGTTATACCGACAGATCCAAGACCACAATTCTTAATGCTAAGATATTCTGGTGCAGTTTGGTTATCCGGTAACCCTTGTGTAACCCAAGCTTTTCTGGTAGCAGGTCTAACGTCTCCTACATCCAATGGTGTTTTATCAGGAGTGCCGAATAAAGCCACTTCAAGGAACCTTTCTCTTGCATTCATGAATACAACCTTCCAGAGTTATCTTCATACTGGAAAGTTTATTAAAAGTTTTTATTCGAAACTTTTCTTAAGTCATTTGAAAGCTATAGCACTCTGAGGTTCCAAAATGTAATAATTTAAGTCTAATAGATTTTTAGAAAAAGCTAAAGGAGAGTAAATTTTTAGTTTAGATTTGCGTGGCTAATACAATAAACTGAAATGTTACCCTTTTCATGGAAAGGATCATAAATACAAATATCTAATCGGGCTTGCGGCTATAATCAGCACGTCTTCAGCCTTTTAAGAAATAGGGGGCTACCTTAGGCTGAAACAAGCCAAATTTTGAGTGGGGAAGAGAAACAAGCATTCTCAAGATTCTCAGTTCCTCTTGTATTAGAGAAGCATCTACAACGTGGCTGTATCAAGCTGAAAGTTACATGCAACATCCAAGAGATGTATAAGATGTTAAGACTGGATAATGAGTTCGAAAACGAGTATCACCATATTTGACAGATGCATTGTTCTATTTTTTTTACGTCTTCTAAGATTTAAACAAACCATGCTTACATATACTTGAATGTGATATTTTTCCGTAGTACGAGTTGTTTCAATTAAAAATGTCCTGTAGTATTATATGCTTTGGCAAACAAGATTTGCTGTGTTTCTTACAAAAGAAAGTAGGCAACCTTAATATCAGAGACTTTTATAACATGTTCATGACTCAGATTTAGGTGAACATGTCATTGACAGGCAACATTCTTGAAATAAAAGATCTTACAGTTCAAGTTTCAGGGAAAAAAATCTTGAATAATGTTAGCCTTAACATTCCCGAAGGAGAAGTTCATATACTTTTCGGTCCTAACGGTTCAGGAAAGAGTTCACTTATTCTGACAGTTTTAGGCATACCAAGCTATAAAGTTGTTTCAGGTTCAATTTTTTTTAAAGATAAAGACATTACACATATGCCTATTAACGAAAGAGTGAAACTTGGCATAAGCATAGCGTTTCAGAATCCTCCCGCTATAAGAGGCATAAAATTGGGAGGCATACTGGAACGTCTAACGGCAGACAAGAAAGCAGTAGGCAACCTAATGGAAAAAGTAAAGTTTCCGCAAGAACTACTTGACAGAGACGTAAATCTTGGGTTCTCAGGCGGCGAGGTGAAAAAATCTGAAATATTGCAAGTTCTTGCTCAAAACAACGAGTTCATCATGTTTGATGAACCTGATTCAGGCGTAGATATCGAAAACCTACAGGTTGTTGGAACATTAATTAATGAGATGCTTTCAGAAAAATCAGCATTACTAATTACTCATCAAGGTCACATTCTTCGATACGTGAATGCAGATAAAGCTCATGTTCTCATAAACCATACAATTGTGTGTTCAGGAGAGCCAGTAAATATTCTCACCCAAATCTTAAATGAAGGATATGGTTGGTGTATGAAATGTCCAAAAACTATGAGGCCGCAGTAAAGCCAAAGGGAAAATCGGTTGCATTAAGCCCAGACATCGACGTGGATAAATTCTCAAGAGAAACAAAAAAATGGGAGTCTTGTCCACTTTCGTTGCTTCCAAAGGATGTGTTGAGACGCGCTTATGAAGTTGGCATTGTTGTAGATGAAAAGGCACGTTCAGGTACTTTCTTTCAAATTGATCATTCTGTCACATCAAGCGTTGTTCAGAAAATGTTCGAAGATAAGGTTGAAATTATGAGTAGTTCAGAAGCTTTAAAAAAATATGAGTGGCTGAAAGATTATTGGTGGAAAGCAGTAAACGTGGATGCTGATAAGTATACTTCACTTGCCGATCTGAAATGGGACCAAGGCTACTTTATCAGAATACTAGAAAATCAAAAGGTTATACTTCCGCTTCAAGCCTGCCTTTTTGTCTCGACAGATAACATAAACCAGAATGTACATAACATTATAATTGCGGAAGCAGGCTCAGAGTGTCAACTCATAACAGGTTGTACAACTCATCCAAATGTCTATGGAGGACTGCATGTCGGCGTTTCTGAATTTTATATTAAGAAGGGCGCAAAGCTTACATTCACAATGATACATGATTGGGTGCAAGGCTTCAATGTTCGACCGCGGTCTGCAGCTATTATCGAGGATGAGGGGGTTTTTGTGAGCAATTATCTATGTTTTAAGCCTGTAAAAAGCCTTCAAATGTACCCAGTAGCTTACTGCAAAGGCAGAGATTCAAGAGTCAGTTTCAACAGCATCTTATACGGCGTGAAAAATTCGTATATTGACATTGGCGCAAAAGTTGTTTTATTAAACAAAAGTGCGAGAGGACAAATATTAACGCGAGCTATAGCCACCGACGAAGCTCAGATTTATACCAGAGGTTTTCTGCAGGGAGAACATGATGATAGCAAAGCTCATCTTGAATGCCGAGGACTCTTATTATCTGAAAAAGCATTTATACATGCTGTTCCTGAACTCTTGGCTAAAGCTAAAGGTTCAGAACTTTCACATGAAGCAGCAGTTGGAAAAATCGCAGAAGAACAAGTTCAGTATCTTATGGCTCGAGGCTTCACTGAAGATGAAGCAACCTCTCTTATTGTCCGAGGCTTCATGGATATAAGCATCTTTGGATTACCTAAAGATTTGGAAAACGAAATTAGGCGCCTGATTGAAATAACAGCCGTTAAATCTTTGTAAGGATATTTTTAGGAATAGTCTAAAAGCCTTTTCTGTATTGCTCCCTCTCTTAATCCAATAACATAATCAATTACGCTATCTACATTTTTAAATCTCAATTTAAAAAGCCTGCTGAAACCCCATCCAGTACATTTTATGCCTGAAATTATAGAGGCAACAGTAACAGATTTAATGATGTTACCTGTAAGTTTGTATGCAGCTAGAAAAGCTCCGCACCATGCGTCACCTGCACCTGTTGTGTCAACTAACTTTTCAACTGGAAACCTTATAGCTGGAATCATCTGGACGTCGCCTTTGTCTGTCTTCACTATTGCCCCAAATTCTCCTAGAGTTATGACAAGCATTTTGGCTTCAAGCATCTTTAAAGCTATTGAAAGAGAATCTGATTCAGCTAAAGCTTTTGCTTCTGAATCATTGATTATAAAGAAATCTGCTATTTGAGAGATTTCTCGTAAAATTTTGCGGTTTCTTCTCGGTCTCATATAACCGATCCACGTGTTAACCGAGATTATGGTTTCAGGCGAATTGTTTCTGACCTTAGTAATCATCTTGTGCACCCTAATTGGTGGGAGAGGAGAAATATGAATTATGTTGTTAGGCCTTAAACTGCTTTTTGGCAGTATTGAGTGTGATATTCTTTTTCCTGCGCCATCTGAAGCCTGGAGATAGTGGGCTTCCCAGTGATCGTCATAGTAGATATTGAACTTTGTGGAGGGCAGTTTAGAGGTCACTATATGTTTATGCGCGAATGATTCCAACTCACTCATAAACTTGTAATCTTTGCCTATTACAGAAGCTAACAAGACGTCCTCCACCAAAGTTTTCGCTGCCACCGCTGCATGCAAAGCTGCACCACCTGGTTGAATGTTCTTGCCATTCACATTTTGGACAGAATCTATGGAAACATGACCGACGAAAGTTATGCTTTCACCCAATGTTTAGATCGCCTGTTTACTTTGGTGTTTAGCCAGTTTTATAAAACTGTTTATGTCAAAATTAAACTTCAAAAAAGCAAGCATCAGATTCTAATTAATAAATAAAATATCTCTTATTTACCTCTTAAATAAATATGATTTGCTAAAAATCTGAAACACATTTAATTTTAACTAAACACTTTTTCAATTATTTCAGAATGAGCGTAGATATTGAATCTTCTGTCTCTCGTAAACCCGACAAGCGTTATTCCCTTCTTTTTTGCTACTTCAACACCTTTATCTGTAGGCGCTGAAATTGAAATAATGACGGAAATTCCTACATTCGCAGCTTTCATAACAATTTCTGATGACACTCTTCCAGTAATAGCAAGCATTTTGTTTCTTAGATTTATATGCTTCAAGGCTGCTTCGCCTATCACCTTATCTACAGCATTATATCTACTAATGTCTTCTGAAAAAACCAAAAATTCGCCAGTGATATTGAGTAAAGCCGCGGCATGCGTGCCTCCAGTTTTTTTGTAAACTATAGATCTCATGTTTAACTCTTGGGCAACATTAAGCACTGTTTCAGGAGCTAGAAGATCAAGCGTTTTTTTTACACCATTATCTCTACAAGTTTGAGGGTTATCTTCAAAATTGTGTTTCACCTCAACACAAACCTTTCCTCTCAGCACCTGTAATTGCCTAATCTCTTTTAAGCTTTTAATTACGCCTTGACTCAGCAAATACCCAGTTGCCATCTCCCTGATTTTAGTCGGTGAACAATTAAGGAAAAAACAAGGTTTATCATCAATACAAAATTGTATCGACGTTTCAGTAGCAACTTCATCTTTAACCTGTTCAACAACGTTTCTTTCAACATCAACTTTTCTAACAAATTTCTTCGTTGTATCTTTTAGCTTTTCAAATGTTTTTCTTTCTTTCATTTTTTCTTTCACTAATGAATCTTTGAATCCTAAATAATATTTTAATTTAGGGTGTATAAACATGTTATATTGCTTTTTGATTGTTGGGGATACCTCCTCCATGCGAATCTGCTATATATAATATTCTTAAATATTCAGATTCGTCGTGGCAAATGATAGACAAAAAGCATTGGTACACAGATTAATGCAGCGAAAAACTTGTTAATAACACCCCCATTCAAAATGTGGATTTGAAAGTTCTTGCAAACTTCATAAGGGTATATATGAAACCATAATAACTATTCTGGCAACATTGAAACGGCGGAGGCTAGATCCCTAAAAGATGCTTTTGGCCACGATAACTCTTAAATAGCAAAACAGTGAGACACGTATATTAAATATAATTAATCATATTTTTAAAAATCAATGGAAGGTTCTATATTTGTATGGATTAATTCAACTGAATAATAGCTGCTTAAGTCCTTTTGAAAAAAGCGTTTCAAAATCTTATTTATGTAGAGTGTGTAACGCTTTGTCATATAAATATGGGTTTTTTGTCGAATCTTTAATAATTATGATGCGGCATTCGTGCCGCTATTATATGATGCCCAATCCAAAGAGAGTAAGGACTTAGGTAAAATGTTTAGACTCTATTAAAACAAGGGTCTTAGGTACTGAACCTATGTTTACCAGCGCAATATCGTTATTGATGTTGAAAACAAAGATATATGATGATGTTTTAGATAAAAATACTATTTTTTCACGATTAGCAGCAAGATTAATAAAAAAGAAGATTCTTTTAGCAGAACAAGAACTAGATAAACTGGGATATGACTCTAGGATTGTTTATTCTCAGATAAAACGCCAGATAAATTTAGAAGACGAAAGTAATACAAACTTGGAAATGTTGGCAACCCCAACTGAGGAAGTTGTTTCATCTATTTTTGAACATACAGCAGTTTTGAGTGATGTTAAACAGAATATTAATCCACTTTCTGCCATAGGAAAAAGTGTTGGAAAATTAATGTTTATACTTGACAATTACATAGATTTACCTGAAGACAATAGAAAAAAGATGTAATGCATTAATGGATTCTCCAAGCCAAGTTAATATGCATCACGTTTACTGCCAAGTAAAAAAGATTAGCATGGACTCATTTAATCACATATCGGATAATGTAAAAAACTCAAACTAACGCGATACAATGACATTATTGAGAAGACTCTCACTGTTGGATTAAGAAATAAAGTTTACACAATACTATATGGAAGTAGAAATCATACTGAAGGATACTTTCCATTATTTTCTTCACGTCAGAGTTGTTGTTGCTGGTAAAGATATCTGGGATGTTATCGCAGCGAGCTTATGCTTATTTGGACTTGGTTGTATGTGGATATCGGGGAACAGTTCCTGCGTCCAGCATGGTAGGTGTCTAAACTATAAAACCATCATGTTCTTACATTGAGTTGAAATTGATCCTAACTGAACCAAAAAATACTTAGCAACATTAAAATGGAGGTAACAACTAAATAAAAAGATAATATCGATAAATCATGTTCAGCGACAGTGCGTCTAGAATCCATAAAATGATTTCTTTCCATGTCGTTAATTTTTAGCAATCTAATTTTCTTTCCTTCATAAATAGATAGTAAATTTAATCTAAAAAATGAATTTTTACTTTTCTATAAAATGAAATTTGATGTAATCGTAATAATAAGTGAAAATCGCGTAGAAATTTTAAATTATACACAATCATCTTCAAAATAATAGAATCCCTATTCGCATTGATTCTTTAAGTGGTTTTTCTGCTAGCTTCATAGCTCTCGCATGTTCATTAAAATTTATGCATATACTTTACAATAACATTCTTTTCAATACAGAAAAATCTACGTGTAAATGTTACCTCACAAAAATGTTTATTAATATACAGAAAAGAAAGATGATGCTGTGAATAAGCAATGTCTAAAGTGAAAGATATGTTTTGGATTTGGGGGCATGAGGTGGGAAGCCATAATAACAGGTTTGGCTTAAAAGGCGCTTCGCGAATGACTCCTGCAGAAGGCGCTTTTTATCTTGGTGTTTCTAACCTTATCATGGTACGTTTTCCGTTTGGACCTGGGGACATGAGGCCATCTCCACCCTTCGATCAATATATGTTGGCGCTAAGCCCCTTAAAGCAGGTTGTGTGGTCCATTGTAGGGGCAAGTGGTCGTGCTGAACCCGATGAAGTTGGTATAGTCTTAGATTTAGCACGCCGTTTTCCGAATATTTGCGGAGTTATCATGGATGATTTTTTTAAAATGAAACAGAATGATGATGGACAGATAGCAGTTTATACGCCTGACGAACTGAAGGCTATAAAGAAGCGGCTTACTGTTGACGGCAAGAAGCTTGAGTTATGGGTGACTCTTTACACTCATAATCTGAACTTACCTAATGTTGAAAAGCATTTGGAGCAATGCGATGTGATAACCTACTGGACTTGGCATGCTGATGAACTCAAAAAGTTGGAGCAAAACCTTAATCGTCTTGAAGAAGTCATGCCACACTCTCGTAAGATGCTGGGCTGTTACATGTGGGATTATGGTAGCAGGAATCCTATGCCAGTTTATTTGATGCAACATCAATGTAATCTAGGCTTGAAATGGCTGCTTGAAGGACGCATCGAAGGCATGATCTTCTTAGCTTCTTGCATATGTGATCTTGGATTAGATGCTGTAGAGTGGACACGACAGTGGATTCGAGAAGTTAAAGAAAAAACCTTGAGAAACATTGAAACAAAATGTTACCCAGAGAAAGGTTCCAACGCATTATGCATTTTGAGAGACCGGATAGGCTAACATTTATACCAGACGGGTGGGCTGGCTACTGGCAGGAAACAATCAATCGATGGTATGGCGAAGGTTTGCCTATAGGTATGACTTTGGAGGATTACTTTCGATTTGACTCACGTGAAATCATCCCAATCGACTTTGGTCCCATTCCCCGGTTTGTTCCTAAAGTTCTTGAAGAGAATGCTAATTATAGAATTCAAATTAATAAAAATGGAATTGTAACGAAACACATGGTGGAACATACGCTGGGACGTATGCCACAGTTTCTTGAGTTTCCCGTAAAAGAGTATAGCGACTGGGAAAAGATGAAAAAACGTTTTAACCCTAATGACATAAGGCGCTATCCTAAAAATTGGGGAGGAGAACTCTTTGAGTACTACAATACCACTGCTTCAATTGTTGGTTTGTTTCTGCCAGGTTTCTTTGGGAAAGCGCGGGATTTCCTTGGGGTTGAAAGACTTTTGGTATCTTTTTATAAGCATCCGAAACTTGTTCATGAGATCATGGATTTCTGGAGCGACTTTCTCATAAATGCATTGATGGATGCTGCCAAAAACATAAAGATAGATTATGTAACTATCTGGGAAGATATGGGTTACAAAAATGGTCCATTAATTTCCCCAAGACTATTTCAAGAATTCATGCTTCCAAACTATAAGAAACTAACGGATTTTCTAAGAAAAAACGGGATAGACATTATACTAGTGGATAGTGATGGAAATAATGATGCGTTGATCCCTCTTTTATTAGAAGGAGGAGCCAATGGAATTTATCCACTGGAGGTAACGGCTGGTGAGGATGTCATAGCCTTAAGAAGGCAATACAAAAATTTGTTATTAATAGGCAATCTCGATAAGAGAGCGTTGATTCAAGGTAAGAAGGCAATTCGCAACGAACTGGAATCCAAACTTCCATATGTAATCAAAGATGGCGGATACATTCCACACACAGATCATGCTGCGCCTCCGGATGTTTCCTTTGAAAATTTCAAATACTACTGTAACCTTGTCAGACAATACATTTTCCGAATCTAGTTTTCCAAAAAAATAAGCGGTTCCGATTTCAGCTTGTTGAATGGATGTGGAAAAACAATTTTAAATGTTTTTATTTTCCATCTTCTTTCTTCTGCGATACCTCAACGAAGAAATTTGATCTTTCGAAATCTCGAAGTCTATTTCTTAATTTCATCAGCAACTTAGTTTAACTAGGCTTATAAATATATGTCCCTTTATATGGTATAAGTATTGCTTTTAAATACGGTATTTCTTTTATCAACTCAATAAATTTCTGCGGATCAATAGTTCTATCACTGAAGCAGTGGTAATGGCATGGTATAACAATTTTTGGTTTCACAATCATAGCAAATCTAACAGCGTCTTCAGGTTTTCGTTGAGGTGTGTCACCAATTATTGGAAACATGGCTATATCAGGTGAAACCTCAGCAATTTCATGAAGAAGTGTTTCAGGGTTTTCTACGACGCTTTGGAAGGTATCTCCCATATTATATATCTTTGTATCTCCAATTTTGAAGAGATACCCAAAATGGGTTGTATCAGCTTCTTCAGGTGGAACAGAGTAATATGGGGTAACCGAGAAATCCTGAAAAGTGTAAACAATCTTTGGTTTTAAAGATACTAATCTTTGCTTTTCTATGCCTAGCTGGGCAAGATGATCACAAGATTCTTGAGAACCAAGAAATATAGTGTTCGGAGATTTTCTTGCAATAATTGGCAAAGCAATTGGGTCCGTGTGGTCCCAATGATCATGTGTACAGAAAATGTAGTCCACTCTAAATTCTTCTGGTTTAATTGGCGGCTCTGGATAAATGTGAGAAAAACTTGCATCCCTTGAAAGATAAGGATCAATAGCAATGGTCTTACGTGAAGGAGTTGTTAGTACATAAGAATTTTGTCCAAGCCAAAGGATTGCAACTTCATTTTTATTCAATTTATGATCAGTAATCAATTCCATAATCTTTTTACCCTCCTAATTTATTGATTAAACAGGACTCATGCGTAAGATTT
>CAZIFH010000161.1:0-13099 GCA_964539065.1 uncultured Candidatus Bathyarchaeia archaeon
CTGAGGTATATAACAGGTTATTTTCGCTTTATAAAAGACTGTATATTGATTTGAAGGAAGACTTTGTGAACCTGCATCCTTATTAGATATTTCAGATAGTAGAAGAAAATAAAAACGAAATAAAATTGTAAATATGCGTCCACAAGACTGAAAGTCTAGGTATCACGGATACAAAAAATAAACATTCGGGATAAAAACGATTTATTTTTTTGTATTCAAGGGGGTACGTGCAATATTTTTATTATATTATAGAGTACATAAACGAAAAAGGACAATTTAGATCGCTAAAAAGAAAAAACTATGATACAACTTTTTATGTTATCATAAAAGAGTATAAAACTGAAAAAATAACTAATTTCTTCTTAAGCAAGTGTAAAATGACTTTTACATCCCTTCTTCAAGATACAAACATCCCATAAAGAGTAATTAGGAGAAGAGAAAGTTCATTCAAGGATTCCAGTAATGTTATTTCTGAATTTTGAGGAGGCATTTCATTAGACAAAGAATAACGAGTTATGAATTCATAGTCACAGAGAATAGATAATTCAAGGTAAAGCTTTACCAAATTCTAGATGTTCATCACTATCTGTCAACTTGCAATATTTCCATTAAATCTATCATAAATTAACTCACATATTTTCTTTGATGTATGGAATTATTTTTTCAGCGTATAACTTTAGACCTTTAATGGCTGCCTCGTTAGGGAAGAAATGAAGCACGAAATGCTTAACGCCTATCTTAACATATTTTTCAATTCCAGCTATGCATTCTTCAGGTCCACCGATGACAGCTCCAAAACGCACTGCAACCCCTGGAGCTAAACGAATCGGTACACCAGATTTTACGACTATTTCAGGAGGTTTTCCCATGTATTGAGTGAGAGACTCTCTGGATTCATTCATTGCTTCTTCTAAATTAGATGCAATATTTGTGTAACATTCAAGTGCTATCTCAATAGGTCTTCCCCTTTCTTCAGCAATTTTTTTCACAAACGACACCTTTCTCTCAAGATCTTCAGGAAATATTGGAGGTGGAAGCCATCCGTCTACATATTTAAGGATGCCTAACATCTTAGGTCCCATACCTCCTATCCAAATGGGAGGGTGAGGTTTCTGAAGGGGTTTGGGGTAAAGTTGGCAGTTGACAAGTTTGTAATGTTTACCTTGATAGTTTACAACCGGTTCTTCCCAAAGTTTTTTGAAGATTTCAATGCTTTCTTTTGTTCTTTCAAATCTTATATCGAATTTTTCCCAAGGAATTCCATAACCAAGAAATTCTTCAATTGAACGTCCTGCACCAATTCCAAGTATGAGTCTTCCACCTGAAATAATATCTAAAGTAGCAGCCATTTTAGCTAGCACAGCGGGATTACGATAAGGTATGGCGATCACAGAAGTGCCGAGATAGATTTTAGTGGTCTTTGCAGCTAAAGCAGAAAGAGTTGTCCAACATTCAAGTATATCGGGATAAAGCCCTTTCGGCTTTTCCGCCAGAGAGTACACCCCAAAAAGATGATCACAGATCCATGCCGAATCAAAACCAAGTTTTTCAGCTGTTAACGCAACTTTAAGATTAAGCTGATATGTAATGTTTCGACCAAAGGTTGGTAAGAAGACACCAAACTTTATATCGTTCAAATCATAGCCTCCCGATCGATGTTGAGTAAATTCAACATTATTAAATTTATTAGTTACGTAAATAAAATATTTACATGTGATCTGTGATGAGCCTTCAAAATAGACTTGAAAAGTTAATTGAGAGGTCTAAAAAAATATCAGTTGATGCCTTGATAATCAGAAACCCTCCTAATCTACGTTATATTGCTAACGTACGCAGTCATGTTGATCCAGAAATCACATTAATCGTAGGTATACAGGGCGAAACTGCCCTTCTTGTGCCTGAATATGAAGTTGATCGAGTTAAATGGGAAACTTGGATAACAAATTTGATACCTTACTCGTACACTTCTAAACCGCCTTTTCTAGAAGATAAAATAGAAGAGTTTCTAAAAGAGATAGGTGCTTACAAAGGTAATATAGGAATTGAAGAAAATTTCATTAAGGCAAAAGAGAAAGATGAACTTCAACGTAGATTACCTAATGCAAATTTTCTTTCGATATCGCATCTTCTCTCAGATATGCGGGTAATAAAAACGGCTGAGGAAATATTAATGATAAAAAAAGCTGCTGAGATAGTAGATCGCGGAGTAGAATCTGCAGTAGAAGCACTTGCAGAAGGAGTTACTGAAAAAAAAATCGCTGCCACAGCAGAATACACAATGATGATTGAGGGATCAGAAGGTGTACCGTTTCCAACACTAATTTCATCTGGTCATAAAACATCCGTTGTTCATTCGTACCCTTCTGACAAGCCAGTTTCTAAAGGAGAAATAGTTCTTCTTGATATGGGATCAAATTTCAATGGATATCTTGGCGACATAACAAGGGTTGCATTCATAGGAAACCCTAGCGTAAAACAACGACGCCGTTTTGAAATAATCTTCAAAGCTTTGGAAGCAGCCGTAGAAAGTATTAGACCCGGTGTTAAAGCAAGTGAAGTAGATGAGGCTGCAAGGAATGTAGTTAAAAGTAACGGGTACGGTGATTGCTATCTTTATCCCACAGGTAGAGGAATGGGACTTGAAATTCATGAAAATCCTTGGTGCCGCGAAGGAGATCAAACCGAGATACAAGAAAATATGGTTTTAGGTCTATTTCCAGGGATATATATTAAGGGTGAAGGCGGAATAAGAATTGAAGATATGGTTTTAGTAACCAAAAAAGGCGCAGAATTTCTGACAAAATATGAGAGATCTTTAATCGTCCGTTAGCAACAATTAATGTGCATTAAATTTTTTATTGAAAGTTTAATAAAATTTCCTCTCACAGATATTTACATATCTAAGCAAGGATTACAAAGTAGGTTGAGTAAATCCATTTCATGATGCAACATCTCGTTTTTCATTCAAAGGGTCTTTATAATAGATGAAAGAAGCGCTATCTTCGCTGCGTCTTCTAGCCATTCATTTACGTAAAAAGCGTCATAAATATCATTACCTACAGTAACAACTCCGTGATTTCTTAGAAGAATAGCTTTTACTTCAGGATCTTTAAAGCCTTCCACCACGTAATTCGTTAGCTCAAAAGAGCCTGGCGGAGCATATTCAACAAGTGGAACCTTCTTCAAATATTTCTGTGCAGTCACTGAAATTAATGGAATTTCTCTGCCAACTACAGCAAACGCCGTTGCGTAAGGTGAATGTGTATGCAAAACGGCGTTAACATCTTTCCGAGCATTGTATATACCGAGATGAAAATAGATTTCTTTTGATGGACGTCCTTCGCCCCGTTTGACTTTTCCATCAAGAGTTAATGTTACGATATCGGCAAGCTCAAGGTTTGTCATACTTTTACTAGAAACTTTAATATAAACCTCCTTAGATTCAGGATTAAAAATACTTAAGTTTCCACTGGTTCCTGGACACCATCCTTTACTTCCAGATTGGTGGGAAACTTTAATCAAATCTTTTTTTAAATCCTCTATGTTCATATTTTTTCCTCAGTTATGAGTGTGTTTTAAGTGTTTTTCAACGTTTCGTTGTGTTTTACTAGGTAACTCATTATAGTTCAATTCTGAGGGTTCCCTGCCTTATTTGTTAACATTGAATCAGTGTTTGTGGTAGACATCTAAATCCTTTAATTTCAGTCTTGGTCGAAGCCACATGTAGTTTTTCATGTGTACATTAAGCTGGCTTTGATCAAACGAAAATAAATATAAAAATATGTTTTTATGGTTCTCTTCCCCCGCCAGAAAGAATGATTCTGAACAGTCTTATCCGGAAGGGAAAGTTGTTCTCTGCCAAGCAACAAGCGTTACTGTTCAGACAGAGAGAAAAAGACGTTATAGAATTTAGGCGAAAAGTCAAAATCGCATTCAGACATGAGAGAGAGCAAAAAGTCTTTCATAATTTGCCTAGAATTTTCTGTTGAGCGAAATTTAGTAAAAAGATTTTAGGCTAGCTTTATCTATTAATGTTTAGATGATAGAAATCGATGGTAGTCAAAAGAGTGGTAGTGGAACCATACTTCGACTCTCAATATCCTTAGCTGGAATTCTAGGAGAACCATTACATATTTTCAACATACGAAAAATGCGAAGTGAACCTGGACTCAGACCGCAGCACCTTGAGGCTGTGTTAACAGCGGCAAAACTATGCAATGCAACTGTTAGAGGCGCCTCGCTTGGTTCTCAGGAACTATGGTTTGAACCTGGAAGAATCAAAGGTGGAAAGGTGAAAGGTGAAATCGGAACCGCTGGAAGCATACCAATGTTGATTTTGACAGTTTTGCCAATGAGTGTTTTTGCATCTCAACCTGTAGATCTTCAAATTATTAAGGGGGGCACAGATGTTAGTCACTCTCCCACAATTAATTACATTCGTTATGTTTTGTTTCCAACGCTAAAACAAATGGGCATAGATGCTACAGTTGAAGTAAACAAATATGGCTACTACCCAAAGGGCATGGGAGAAGTGAATTTAAAAGTTCAGCCATGCAAAAAAATACTTCCGTTTAAGCGAGTTGAATTCGGTAAAATTACTAGTGTGGAAGGTATATCAGTATGTACGTTTTTAGATGAGAGAAAAGTTGCTAAGCGTCAAGCAGAAGAGGCTAAAAGGATACTATCATCTCATGGATACAAGTCTAGAATTGAAGTAGTTAACGATTTTTCTAACCCCTTACAAAAGGGAAGTTCCTTGGTTTTATGGACTAAAACAGATACTGAAGTGGTACTGGGCAGCGATGCAATAGGTGAGTTACGCAAGTCAAGCGAGGCAGTGGCACAAGAAGCAGTAAGAAATTTGCTTGACGAAATTAATATGAAAGCAACCGTGGACATTCATTTGGCTGATATGCTTGTTCCATTTATGGCTTTAGCGACGGATGACTCCGAGTATCTTGTCCGAATGTTTACAGACCATATTGAGTCAAATATTTGGCTTGTCTCAACTATCTTGGGCGTTGAATTCAAAGTTGAATCAAAAGGTGAACTTTTTAAAATACAAAAAACATAATAACAATTTTTTTATTTACTCATAATTTTAATATTACATAGAAAATTAGTTAAATCCAGAAATTTTTTACTGAAAGATGTACAAATTATATGATGAGTAGCGGGGGGTCGAGTTTCAGGAACCTAATCTTTAGGATCCTTTTGAACGACCGATTTCTGGGTTTCTTAGAGTTCTCTTATGAGCCCAGCGGGTTAAACCTGGCTACCCCACCCCGCTTCAGATATCTAGAGTGTTTTTAACGCTTTTCTGTTGAGTCTAAATTTGGATTAATGCTGCAGAATAAATAATCTTTTCGGTTTGGAAGACCTTTTCTGCTAGCCTAATTGTTTAGGTTATATTTATAAAGACAGTGTGACATAAAAAAATTGTATGGCTACACAGAAAATTGTAGTGTTAATGGGTTCTAAAAGCGATCTACCTTTTGCGAGTAGGATTGAGCAATTCCTGAAACAAGAAGGCTTCAGTGTGACATGTGAATATGTAATTGCTTCAGCTCACAAGACCCCTGATATTTTACTTCAAAAACTAATAGAAAACGAGAGAAAAGAAGATGATATTCTGTATGTGACGGTTGCAGGTTTATCAGACGCTCTTTCAGGTGTTACTGCAGGTTTTTCTAAGCGACCAGTTATTGCATGTCCACCTGACATAGAAAATTATGGTCTAATGAAGGTCTTTTCATCTGTTATGACTCCTACAGGGGTGCCAGTAATGCTTGTTTCTAAGCCTGAAAACGCTGCTTTAGCTGCTGTTAAAATCTTAGCAGTAGGAGACGCTTCTCTTAAGCGAGAAACTGAGGCTTACATACAAAAAAAGAGAGAGGAGATTATCGAAGCTAACGCTAAAGTTGCAACTGAAAGTTGCCGAATGTGCGGTGAATAAAAAATTGATTATAGATGTAGAAAGGGTTGTACTGGAAACAAATCTTCCATACACCTTATTTAAAAGGGGGAAGGTACGTGACATTTATGATCTAGGAAACAATTTACTCATTGTTTCAACAGATAGGATTTCGGTTTTTGATGTAGTTTTGTCTGACGGTATACCTTACAAAGGCGAAGTTTTGAATCTTCTTTCTGCCTACTGGTTTAAGGAAACTGAGAAAATTGTACCTAATCATCTTTTTAAAGTTGTTGATTCCAGATCTGCTTTAGTGAAAAAAACTAAGCCTATAAAGGTTGAGTTTGTAGTTAGAGGCTATCTTTACGGCTCAGCCTGGGAAAAATACAGGAGAGGAGAAGATATAAGTGGAAACAAACTGCCTTCTGGATTAGAAAAGGCAGAGAAGCTTCGTGAACCAATTTTGACGCCGACTACGAAGAGTGATGTTGGACATGATGTTGATTTAAACAGGGATCGTGTTTCAAAAATGATTGGCCGAAAAATAACTTCTGAAATTGAGGAACTCAGTCTAAAAATTTATGAGTTTGCTTCAGAAAAGGCTGAAGACAAAGGAATTATTATTGCCGACACCAAATTCGAGTTTGGGCTGCTGAATGATACTCTTCTTTTAATTGATGAAGTTTTGACTCCCGACTCTTCACGTTTTTGGCCTAAAGATCGATATAAAGTTGGCATAGAGCAACCAAGCTTTGACAAGCAATATGTTAGGGATTATCTTACTTTGACTGGTTGGAACAAACAACCACCTGCACCACATCTGCCAAAAGAAGTTATTATTGAAACATCTCGTAGATATATTGAAGCTTACGAAAAATTGACAGGTGAAAAATTCACTATTAAGCTTGGCGAGAAATAATGTGAAATGTGTTCGAAATATAGTGAAGCTGGAGTAGACGTTAAAAAAAAGGGAATCGAAGTTTTCAGTAACACGGTTAGTAATGTCTTTCCAGGAGCTTTCTGTGTTATTACGAAAGACCCTTATTTGCCTGGTTATGGATTGGTTACTCATGCTGACAGTGCTGGCAGTAAACCAGTTCAGGCTTATCTTAACTGGAAAGAAACTGGCAACTTAAATTGGTTCAAGGGGCTTGCTCAAGATGTTTTAGCAATGAATATTAACGACATTGCATGCGTTGGAGCTAAACCCATAAATTTTGTTGATTACATTGCAATTAATCCAAGAAAGGTGCCGAAAATAAATCTTCTAAAAGTTCTGAACGAAGGGTTCAGAGAAAGCTTTAAGACGTTAGAAAAACTTGGTGTTGAAGTCCTTTTTTCAGGCGGGGAAACAGCAGACTTGCCTGACTTGTTGAAAACCTTTGACATTTCCGGTGTGGTTAATGGACGTGTTGATCTATCTAAAGCAGTTACTGGCATGAAAATAAGAGATGGAGATTTAATTATTGGACTTAGAAGCGGCGGAAAAACAGGTTATGAAGACATGGAAAACAGCGGAATTATGTGTAATGGACTGACTTTGGCAAGGCATTGTCTCCTAACTAAGGAGTATCAACGTATTTATCCCGAAATTGTTGATTTCGAAGGCAAAGGGTATTATGGACGGTTCAAAATCGACTCTTACATTGACGATCTTGGTATGACTTTAGGAGAGGCTCTTATCTCACCAATGAGGTTCTATTCTCCAGTTATTCTTAAAATTATTGAAAAGATTGGAGAAAATGTAACAGGATTAGTTCATAATATGGGCGGTGGAATGACTAAGTGTTTGAGGATCGGAAAAAACATTAACTTCGTAAAAGATAACATCATCGAGCCAGACCCAATCTTTAAGATAATACAGAAAGAGTCAGGTGAAAACTGGAGGTCAATGTTCGAAATTTTCAATATGGGAACAGGATTCGAAGTCATCGCGAGACCAGAGGCAGAAAACGTCGTACTTGACATTTCTGAAAGCTTTGGGCTTGAGGCTAAAACTATCGGAAGGTGCGAAAAAAGCAGTGGTCCAAATAGGGTTACGATAATTTGTTCGTGGGGCAAGTTCCAGTACCAACGTGAATAAAAAAGGCAACGATGCTATGTGACTACGCGGTCAAGAATTCTTTTTTCAGCAGCATATTTTATCTCAAGCATAGGTAGGTCCATGAGGGTTGTAATCCTTTCAATTCCAAGTTGCTTCATTAACCATTGATATTTCAGCGAGAGTCTCCTCATCTCAGGTGAGGTTGGACCTACACATGGGCAGCCTGGAATTCTGGGGCTAACGTCGAAAACGTAAAAAGCCAGCCTCTTCTGCTCTGGGTCATCAGAATCGTACGCGACAGCACCTTGTAATGCAAACAGCCCAATTATCCCGGGTGGAAACTCTTTTCTGCAGGTTTTCATGAACCTCTCCGCCGCGTCATATACGAGAGGCTTCTGAGATTCCCTCATCGTTAACCCATAGTGACCGATCTCCTCGTTCTTAATAGGCACATTTATGCCAAGTTGGTCTTTAGCCGGTAAGCCCAGAATGCCGTGCAGGTTAGTTTGTTTTCTGTCATCGAAGCCTAAAAGGTCAAAGTCGCTGAAAACCTCTGTTAATGCCCATCCTTGAAAGTTGGCGTTGAATTTTTGTCCCAAGACGTATTCTTCAATTCTCGCCTTCTTTAAGCCTTCTTCGTCGATAACCTCGCCTTTTATCAGGTCATTAGCCTTTTCGTAATATTCTTTCGCGTTGGAAACATAGAAAAACGCCCTTTCTAGGGGCTTCTTTTTCTGTTGCACCTTTACTATTGCTAGTCTGTCGATATCCTCTGGTTTATTGAACTTTTTCGGCGTTTTAATTCCAGCCTCTTCCAGTAGCCAGTACTGGTTGCGTTTCTCGTTTCTTTCTTCTGCACGTAGGATCATCCGGTTTCCGTACAAAGGAACCTCAAACCGGCTTTCGATGTTGTCGTACCCCACATATACAGAGAATGATCTGTTCGGGACAAAAATCGTGTTGTAATCTCTTAGTTTATTCTGAACTTCGGGGTTGATGATGTCTGAAAACCGATCCAAAAGCATCACATAATCAAACAGATGTTTATTATATTTGGCGTAGAGATCCTCTCTTCCTTTTTGACAGACAACAACTGTGCGCAGACCAACAGATTTAGCTGAAATCCCAACCTCTTCTGCGGAATGGGAGCCTAAAACCCCTACGGTAACAGATTTACTATCATAAGACGAGACTAACTTCTGTATTTCTTCCCTTTTTATGACCATTAATAAACCACCTTTGCCAACTGATTCTTTTTAACTGCACTCCTTATCTCCAACGCTATTCTTCTTCCCATATACATTCCTTCACCGTATTTCAAGTACGCGTATGGGGAAGTTCCGATTCCGACATTGCTTCCTGCTACGATCCGCGCTGAGATTTCAAAGGTGTAAATCTCCATATTGTCTGTGATGATTGTTTCGAGACAGAATGGTCCTATGATTCCTGGAGGCGCAATCTCTTTTGAAATCTGTGCCACGTTGTCTCCCATCTTCAAAACTTCTGGTAGCAATGACTCTCTCAGCGTTAATGGAATATTGCCGACAATCGTGTAAGTGGGGTTTAAGTCGAGCTGAAGCTGGTCAGCTGCCGGTATTCTGCCAATAGTGTCAACCGTGGACTCGTACCGTTTGTCCATTCCAAGCAGCTCAACATCGTCCTCCAGCACCGAACTGAAATACTGAAAATAGGCGTTTACGCCAAGAACATACTGCTGAAGATGTATGTCTTTTAAGTCTTCTCTGCTCAGATGACCCTTTCTAATCATCTCTTCGGCTTTTTTGTGAAACGATTCTGGAGAATCTGCTAGAAAATAGCCCTTTCCTCCTCTTGCGCCAGGAAACTTTGCAATCGCCAACCGGTCTATCTCACTTGGGTCGCTGTAAATCTTAGGTAAAGATAAACCAGCCCTTTGAAGCCAGCTTCTCTGCATATGCCGGTCAATCTCCCAGCAAAGGAGCTTTCGATTACCCAACATAGGCACAAAAAGTTCATTCAGAAGCGCCTCCATACTGACATAAGCATTAAAAGAGCCGTGAGGAACTAAGATTGTATTAAGTTTTCTCAGCTTTTTTTGGATTTCATCGTTAAGGATGTCGCCGAAATCGTCAACAAAAATCATTTCATCAACCAGCGGAAACTTCCGGTAAACAATTTCCCGGTCTTTCGTGAGGACACAAACAGTTTTGAAGCCTTCTTCTTTGGCGCCTTTGAAAATGTTAAGAGCTGAATGTGAACCTAGTGTTCCTATGGATAATTTATGCTTGTCGTATTCTTTGATGATAGTATATATGTCTTCCTTTTCTATCATTTTTGCTTCCCCAATGAAATCTTAGTTCTACTTACGATTAATTATTAACAAGGTCTTCTTTAATGCTTTCATTTTACCAGACAAAAGATGTTAGCTGTCTATTAAAACGAAAAAATGAAACAAATTTTAATTTATTCGCCTTCAAACTCAACTAAACGAAAAACATCGTAGCCCTTAAGTTTTTCTCTTCCATGTAAGTCGGGAAGCTCGACCACAAATGCACAGCCAACCACTTTTCCGCCGCATTTTTCAATCAGATCACATGCAGCCTTCATTGTTCCACCCGTAGCAAGCAAATCGTCGACTAACAGTACTCTATCACCTTTCTTAATCGCATCTTTGTGAATCTCTATCATGTCAGTCCCATATTCCAGCTGATATTCTTGTCTTACCACCTCAGCGGGTAGCTTTCCCTTTTTCCGTATTGGCACAAACCCTTTCTTCAATAGCATGGCTAATGCCGTGCCGAAGACGAACCCACGCGATTCTATTCCGGCAACTATGTCTATCTTTTTATTCTTATAATGCTCATAGAGCCTTTGGCACGTGTCTGAGAACCCCTTCTCGTCCTTTAATAATGTTGTAATGTCTCTAAACATTACTCCTTTTTTAGGCCAATCTGGTATAGTCCTAATCTTAGACTTAATATCTTCATTCATTTTTTGTCACCTAACTTTTTAATACAGCAGTATGAATGTCTTTCGTGCAAGGGCAATCTTCATATTCCTTTACTTTAGGAATTGTATTTAGTATTAGGTTTTGAACTTTTTGCACGTTATCCTTGAACACGTTCACCACCATCATTGCGTCAACGGATTTTTCACCTACTTTCCAACAATCATAATCAGTCGACATTGCAATCGCAGCGTAATGTAGCCCCGCTTCCCTTGCCAACACAACCTCTGGCACCGTACTCATGTTAATTACATCCGCACCCCACTGCCTAAACATGAAGCTCTCAGCTTTTGAGGAAAACCGCGGACCCTCAATGGTAACAACGGTTCCTTTTTCGTGGCATGGAAACCCAAGGCTTCTAGCCTGCTCATAAAGGAGTTTTCTCAAATTTGGACAGAACGGCTCAGCCATCGGAATGTGGCACACAACATCCTTCTCGTAGAACGTTGAACGCCTTTTAGTTGTCCGATCGATGAACTGGTCTATGAAAACAAAGTCGCCTGGTCGAATCTCTTCCTTTAATGAACCACAAGCTGTTGTTGCAATAATGTGAGTGCAGTCAGCATCCTTTAGAGCTTGAATGTTAGCTTGAAAAGGAACGTTCGTAGGCATAATCGAGTGTTTCTTACCATGCCTAGAGACTATTACAACCTCAATTCCCTTAATCTTACCAATCATAAGCACAGAAGAAGGCTTACCGAAAACCGTTTCATACTCAACTTCTTTCTGCTCTTTAAAAATCTTAGGGTCTTCGAGTCCTGATCCGCCGATTATTCCTATTTTAACCAAGTCAGGTCACCTTTATATTCTGAGTGTCTACGAATACTCATTCCATGCCGACACATCACTGGTTATATACATTCAATTAATTAATATTTTTTGGCAAATCTAAGTTAGCATCTTTATGTTTTTAGTTAAGCGGTATTTCAGTTTTCAATATGTTGGAAGGTAAGTTATCTGCATCATATTGTATTTTCTTTGAGATTTCAGGGTTCCCTATCGCTGGGTATAAACCTCCTCAGCCTTTGTAGTGACGCCATTTTCTCCTTGTCCCCCAGATGAGCATTTTCGATTGCTTCTCTAAGAAACTGGATTGATCTATCCATGGATTTTCTGTCAACTGGGAAAGGTACGCCGTCCTTTCCTCCATAAGCAAAGGAATACTTAACGGGGTCTTTCCAGCTCGGTTTCTCACCGTAGACAAGTTCAGAGATTAAGGCTAATGCACGAATTGTCGACGGTCCTAAACCCCTTATGCCTAAAAGTTCTTCATAGTTTTTTGGCTTAAACTCGTAAGCCTTTTGCATAGCTTTCCAGTTAATTGAAGCCGGCATTGACAAGAAATCAACTACCAATCTTTTACCTTTACTCTGCTTGTCGAAAGGTATCCAATCTTGAAGTGATCTTTGATAAACTGGGCGAATCGATCGAAATAACCTCGCGATTGTCTTGGGTCTTTCTTTTGCCAAGTCGACTGAGACTTTACGGCATCCTTCACTTTCTTTGGCTGTCATATCTAAGACTGCTACATGTCTTAGGTCTCCAACGATCGCCGTATGAGGTTTTTCAACGAAGCTTCTGATATTTTCTGAAAACCAGTGATATCTGCGTGCAGTTCTATCAGACACGTTCATTCCTTGCTGGATGACGGCCCATTTCCTATCTTGTGACAAGAAAAATGCATGGTGATAAAGTGGGTAGCCAGCCTGAATTGCAGCATTATCAATCTTCGCGCTTATTCTGCTCACATACTTTAACCGATCAGTTTCTTCTATTGATAATCCTAATTTGTTGCTAGCTAAACCGATTTCGAACTGCACTTTGCTGGAGGCTTTGCCTTTTCCCCCGCAAACCGCCATTCCAACTTCCATAGGATCTATTGTGGATTTAAGAACACCAGTCAAAACTGTTGTTACACCTGAGGAATGCCAGTCATAGCCTAAGACACAACCCAAAGCTTGAAACCAATAAGGATCAGAAATTCTCCGTAAAAAAACTTCATGACCATAATCGTCAATAATAACCGTGACTATCTGCCGCGCTAACTGAATCATTCTGTTAACTAACCACTGAGGCGCCTTACCATAATGAAGAGGAAGCTCAGCGTAACCAGTTCTATCCACTTATTTCACTATTCGAAGATTTTATAATCTCT
>CAZIFH010000162.1:0-3564 GCA_964539065.1 uncultured Candidatus Bathyarchaeia archaeon
GGATTTCAATATTTTCAAAATAAGTTGTCTTAGCAAAAACTGAAGCTTTCAGAACACATTTAACCTCATTTTGTATCTACATTCACTATTAACTGAGAATCCCAGAAAATATGGGTCTTCAAATTCATTAATGAAAAATTCGTATTTCCGCTTTCTTACTTATTAATGAAAGGAAAAGATAAGCTTCTTATAGCATTTACCTGTAAAATAATTTATCTTCAGATAAAGGATGCTGTAACCATGAGTCTCTTCTACAGCCAATGCCCTTCCAAAAAATTGTCATGCAAAGACCTATGTTCATCCATAATAGGAACGATTCAAAGAAGAAATCTCGTAAGGGGAAATTGAAAGCATGTACTGTAACAAATCCTGTTGTTACTTTCAAATAATGATACAAGTGCTAACCCATGTTTTCTTTAAATAATTTGATGCCGCAAGAAATAAGAGTACCTTATTTATTTAGTCCTTTTAAGAATTTATTAAATAATATATAGTTTAGAGGTGTGTTCAGTTGGTAATTGAAGAAAAAAGTGATTGTGTTTCTAAGGCAAAGTCTATTTTACAATCTGATAAGCGGAGTGGGCGACCTGTAGCCTTAATTACTGGGGCGGGGAGAGGCATCGGCGCCGCGATTGCCTTAGAGCTTGCAAGGAATGGATTTGACATAGCTCTTAACGACATATGCGAAAAAGAGCATGCTATGTCAGTTATTGATGAGATTGTTGCCTCTGGAGTTAAGGCGGTCTTTATCAAAGCTGATGTTGCAAGCAAAGATGGGCGTCAATCAATTATTGATGTGTTAAAGAAAGAGATGGGTCGAATTGACCTTCTAGTTAATAATGCAGGGGTTTCTCCGAAGGTCAGGATGGACATTCTTGAGGTTACGGAGGAAAGCTACGACAGAGTTATGACAATAAATCTGAAGGGACCTTTTTTCCTCACTCAACTTGTAGCTAACTGGATGATAGAGCTTAAAAAGTTTAGAAACGAGCTTGAACCAAAGATAGTGAACATATCATCCATCTCAGCCTACACGTCTTCAACGTCCAGAGGTGAATACTGTATTTCTAAAGCAGGCGTAAGTATGATGACTAAGCTTTACGCTGACAGGCTTTCAGAATACGGAGTTAACGTCTATGAAATAAGGCCTGGCATAATATTTACGCCTATGACTGAGCCGGTCAAAGAAAAATATGACAAGCTTATATCTGAAGGTATCACGCCAATTAAACGTTGGGGAACCCCTGAAGACGTTGCAAAAGCTGTAGTAGCAATAGCTAAAGGCTATTTTCCGTTCTCAACAGGTGAAGTCTTTAATGTGGACGGCGGATTCCATATCAGAAGGTTGTAGACGGGGTGAATAAGTTTTGAAGGAAGATGTCATCAAAGTTCAGAACCTAAAGATTCCAGTTTACTCATTAAATACTGTTGTTATTGGAAGCGGAGCTGCTGGCCTCAACTGTGCTGACCATCTTTTCATGAATGGACAAAAGGATATTGCGATAGTGACGGAAGACGTTTACGGCGGCACCTCAAGAAATACTGGGTCAGATAAACAAACATATTATAAGATGTCGCTTGTCGGCGAAAAAGGTGACAGCCCTTACGAAATGGCTCAAGCACTTTTCTCTGGCGGAGCAATGCATGGCGACATTGCTTTAGTGGAAGCAACTCTTTCCATCCAAGAGTTCTTTCATTTAATCTACATTGGAGTTCCTTTTCCTCATGACCGTTTCGGCACCTATGTAGGTTATAAGACAGATCATGATCCTAAACAAAGAGGAACGTCAGTCGGTCCACTTACTTCATGGCACATGCATGAGTGTCTCCTGAAACAGGTTAGAAAGAAAGGTATCACTATTTTCGATAAGCATGAGGCTATTTCACTATTTAGGCACAAGGAAAAGGTTGTAGGTGTTTTATGCTTAAACAAGGAAAGGCTAGAAAACGAAAACTTCGGTTTAACGTTATTTAACTGTACAAACGTGGTTTTTGCCACAGGCGGACCTGCAGCACTATATGAAGCTTCTGTATATCCAACAGTGCATCGAGGCTCCACAGGCCTAGCGTTCGAAATTGGCGCGAGAGGAAGGAACCTTACTGAATGGCAGTACGGCCTTGCCTCAACAAAATTTAGATGGAATGTTTCAGGTACTTATCAGCAAGTAATTCCAACATATGTTTCTACCAATAAGGAGGGAGAAGATTGCAGAGAGTTCCTAAACGAGTTCTTTCCTTCAGTTGGTAGACTTGCTACATGCATCTTTCTTAAGGGATACCAATGGCCTTTCGACGCTAGAAAAATTGAAGGCTATGGGTCTTCACTGATAGATCTTTTAGTTTATAGAGAGACAGTTAAGCTTGGAAGAAGAGTTTTCCTAGATTTCAGACGAAACATCTCTGGATTTAGGTTTGAGGATCTTGAAAAGGAAGCATACGAGTATCTCGAAAAATCAGATGCTCTTTTTGGAACGCCAATCGAAAGACTCTGGAAAATGAATCCGCCTGCAATACAACTGTACGCCGATCATGGAATAGATATTACAAAGGAGCCGCTTGAAATCGCTGTATGCGCCCAACATAATAATGGCGGACTTTCAGGAAATATATGGTGGGAATCAAACATAAAGCATCTGTTTCCAATCGGAGAAGTCAATGGAAGTCATGGCGTATACAGGCCTGGAGGATCAGCGTTGAACGCTGGACAGGTCGGCGGTTTAAGAGCTGCACAATTTATTGCTGCACGCTACAAAGAAGAGCCGCCTTCAGTAAACGAGTTTCTTGAAGCGATTAGATCTCATCTTGAAGATAAAATTAAATTTTTGAAGCGGCTTGTTCAACAGATAGAGCCAAAGGCATCTACAATTAACACTATAAAGAATGAAATACAAAGAAGTATGACATCTTATGCTGCGCATGTCAGAAGTTTAGAAGGCATACAAAAAGCTTTGGCTGACGCTTATGACCTCAGAAATCACATAAAGGATCGTCTAGTCATATCTTCAAGAAATGAATTGTTGGAGGCTTTCAGATTAATGGAGCTTTCATTAACTCATGTTGTCTATCTTGAGGCTATGCGGATATACCTTGAGAATGGAGGTGGAAGCAGAGGATCATATATTGTGCTTGACCCGAACGGCACATGTCCCTCTGATAAGCTTGGACGTGAATGGCGTTACAAGCCTTTTGACAGTTCACTGATGGATAAAAGCTGTGAGATATGGCTTAATGAAGATATGAGCGTTGCTTTTGAGTGGGTAAAAGTACGCCCCATACCGAAAGAAGAAGTATGGTTCGAGAATATCTGGCAACAGTATCGAGAAGATCACATTATTAGATAAGTTTAGTGAAAAGTTTGGCTTTAGCATCTTAACGTAAGGAATGATAATGAACAAATATTAACATTGAGAAACGTCGAAAGCTAAAGCCGCCAGTTACACAAAAAAATTGATTTATGTACATCTTCAGTTAAAAAATAGTGGATTAGATAGAAAAACCTTAAATTAATCAATACAACGAGAACCAGATTTAAGGGTTAGATTTAATGCTAGGAAGTGATTGTTT